>JAYUTP010000218.1:0-7646 GCA_043755075.1 Tenderia sp. (SeqCode) | reverse complement strand
CTTACCCCCTGGCCACCAATCAATATAGAGCCATTTATTACTGGAATAACACTGCCACGATAGTTCAACAATCCAGCGATATTGGCGGGTGATTTTGGCAGTTTTTGCAGCGGAACGCAGGGCACAACTTCCACCACATCCGTCACATCCACCCCATAACGATCTCCATTCACTTTGAACAACAGCATCATCATGGCTGACCATTCCACCTTAAGGTTATTTTATTTCTGAAACCTTGAACTTTGACACACCACCTTGAAGCAGCCGTGCTGCATCATTCAAATGATCAATGGATGAGTGCGACTGGCGAAGAGACTCCACAGTTTGCTGTGCTGATTCACTGAGTAATACGATTGCCTGTTTAATCTGTTCGGCACCCTGAGATTGGAATTGCATCCCTTCGTGGACACTTTCAAAACGTGGCGTCAATGCCTGAACCTGATTTATAATCTGCGTTAACTGCCCACTAATCAGACTAACCTCGTCAACACTACGACGCACCTCTTCGGTAAATTTTTCAACACTCATCACCCCGGCCGTTACCGCCGACTGCATCTCTTTTACCATCTGCTCAATATCCCAGGTGGCAACTGCTGTTTGGTCTGCCAGACGGCGAATTTCAGTGGCTACCACTGAAAATCCTAAACCATACTCACCGGCCTTTTCCGCCTCAATCGCTGCATTCAACGACAGAAGATTGGTTTGGTCAGCAACTTTGGTAATGGTGGTAACCACGGTATTAATATTGCTGGCTTTCTCATTCAGAACTTCTAGCTTTGCTGCAATTGATGATGACGCCTCAACCACCTGATGCATAGTCACACCCATTTTCTTCAGTCCCGCCTGTCCGGCTTCAGCTGAATTAGCGGTATTTTCAGACACCTTAAAAACCTCATCCATGGTGCGTACAAGCTCTTTGGATGTGGCTGAGATTTCAGTGGCCGTAGTCACCACCTGATTCACAGTGGCGGCCTGCTCGGCAACAGTTGCCTCCTGCTCCTTGGCAGTTGCGGCAATCTGTGTGGCTGATGATGTCACCTGAATGCCCGAACGCTGAACTTGGGCAACCAGAAAATTGAGACTATCAATCATCGATTGAACGCCACGTGCCAATTGTTCAATTTCGTCGTTACCATCGATATGAATTTTAACGGTCAAATCACCTTCAGCTGCCTTGGTAACTGCCCCTAAAATAAGATCAACCTTACGGCGCAAATCTTCCACCGCATGGTGTCGTTCTTTGACCATCTCATTCAAATTGTCGATCATAATCTGGAGGCCGCCAGCAAGCTTACCGATGGAACCCTCATCAACAAAACTAACTCGTCCGGTTAAATCCCCCTTGGCGGCCTTGTTCACCACCTCAAGCAGACTATCCACTTTTGTACGTAGATACTCTGCAGCCTCAGATTCACGCTCACTACTTTCGTTAACCTTGTCAGCCATAATGTTGAATGCTATTCCTACACGGCCAACCTCATCGGCATTCGTTACAGCAAAACGGATCTCGTTATCGCCCTCGGTACGACGCGTGACTACATCCATCAGGTTATGTATTGGTGATGATATCCAGCGCCGCGTAAAATAATTTGTCAGGATTAGTCCAATTATTAAAAACAGAAGATTTATTCCCGATTCAAGAATAATATCTTTCCTAGCCACGCCATCCATTTCTGCTAAGGAAAAACTGATTCGTATCCCACCATTAACAGCCCCGCTTTCAACTTGATGACATTGGAGGCAGTTGACGCCCCGGGTATTTTCGGTTGCATGGAATGGTGTTAATACAGTCACCACTCGCCCCTGCGGGGTATCAAGAACCTCTGCAATTTCCTCGCCTTTTAATACCCGTAGATCAAGGTCATCAACAGGCTGTTCAAAATCAAACCCTGGACCAAACTGCTGCTTTACCGGCTCACCACGAATCACCCGCGCATCAAGTATATGTGGGCGGCGCAACATTTTATCTTGAAGGATTTTGCGCTGATCCATGGTTCCCGTCAGCATCATCGTATTTAGGGCATCGAAATAGAGCGTTGTCATTTCCTGGGTGCGTTCTTTGGCTTGCTCAACCACCCTATGTTGGGACTGGATTGAAATGAAGACGGTTACAATGGTAATCACCATGAGAAATACCGCTCCAACAATCAGATTGATCTTGGTCGGAATTGATAGGGAACCTAGAAATGAGTGGCTTTTCTGTTTGTCTGTCATCGCATGTTCTCGCTAAATTTATCCCTGTTGAAAGGCGTACGCTTCACACGTTTTTTCGTCATCGCCTAACGATCGTCATCCCGACATCCAATCTGCTTTCTTGGCGTGCGAATGATTCCAGTCCTGTAAGCGGCTATCACTACTAAAACTTTAGTGTAAAAGAACAACATGCTAGACACTTTTATTGAATTACTAAAAAACAAAAAGGGCCATCAGGCCCTTTCCATCTTTAAAATAAAATATCGCGTCAAACCGTGCTGGCATGAACACGCCAATCGCTCGCTAGACAATAGCGAAGCCACTCCCCTAAAAACTCATTAACCCGCTGTTTTTCACGTCTTTGACACATGTCAGGGTTCGGATAATCGTAACGGGGCTGAAAACGTTGATGATCTTGGTAGGCGATCACCTCTACTACCTGAGCATCATGATAGACACGCACCATCATCTTCGGATTGGTGGCCAGTGGCAACGTGAGTGAAAGTATCTGGGTCAATTTAATGACCGTAGTATATTTATGATGTTCGACTACTTCGACAGATAATCCTGCCATGCCTCCCTCACATGACATCAAACAACGTGGCGGTGCCTGTAACTCCGGCAGCAGGCGGATCAAGCGTAGGAAATTGTGTTCGTAAATTTGGTTCATCTGCTCAACTACCATTCATGTCACACCCAAACACCTCTGCTACTTAATGATATTATCGACGCCCACGCATGTCAGGTTTAATCTTTCATGCCATAAATCACTAAACAGATCTTAAATTATATAGATGAAATTACACTCCATCCCTCTTGTCAGTCGTCGTGAACGTCTTGCCTGGTGCCTGTACGACTTTGCTAACTCAGGCTACACCACAGTTATCTTGACGGCCATATTCAACGTTTACTTTGTCAGTGTTGTCGCGAACAACGTTACGCCTTCGCAACAAGGCAGTGCCACGCTTTACTGGACCATCGCCATGGCCATTGCCAATGGATTTGTACTGCTGTGCGCCCCCATCCTCGGGGCGATTGCTGATCACTCTGCTGCAAAAAAGCGCTTTCTTTTGATCAGTACGATGGGCTGCATTCTTTTCACTGCGGCATTGAGCCTAGTCGGGCCTGGCGATGTCGCTCTGGGCATGACCCTGGTCATCCTGGCGACCATCATGTACTCCACTGGTGAAAACCTGATCGCCGCCTTCTTGCCCGAAATAGCCCCGCCAGAAGAGATGGGGCGACTCTCCGGTTATGGCTGGAGCATTGGCTATATAGGCGGGCTACTCGCCCTGGGCCTGTGCTTGATCTACGTCCAGTGGTCGCAGGCTCAAGGCGGTTCTGCACGTGACTTCGTTCCCATCACCTGCCTGATCGTTGCGGCGATCTACGCCTTGGCGACCACCCCTACCTTCCTATGGCTGCGTGAAAGGGCCATCGCCCAAGAGAAATTGACCATCGTCGGGTACGTCAAAATTGGTTATCAGCGCCTCCATCACACCCTCAAACATGCCCGCCAGCATCAGGATCTATTTCGCTTCCTACTCACGCTCACCACTTACCACGCCGGCATTAACACCGTGATCGTGCTGGCGGCCATCTATGCCCAAGAGGTAATGGGGTTTGAAATGAACCAAACGCTGCTACTTATTCTGGTCGTCAACATCACCGCTGCCATAGGGGCCCTCATCTTTGGCCAATTGCAAGATCGGCTCGGTTCCAAATGTAGCCTGATCCTCACGCTATTTATATGGATAGCGGCGATTCTGCTCGCCTATAGCGCTACAGAGACACCCCGCTTCTGGCTCGCCGCCAATCTCATCGGCTTAGCCTTGGGTGCTAGCCAATCCGCCGGACGCGCACTGGTAGGGCAACTCTCCCCACCGCAGCGCAGCGGTGAATTTTTTGGTCTGTGGGGACTTGCCGTTCGCTTGGCCGCCATCATCGGTCCTCTAACCTACGGGGCCATCATCTATTTAATGAAAGGCGACCACCGTATGGCGATACTCTCAACTCTAGTATTTTTTATCGCCGGGCTGTTGTTACTGTTCACTGTGAACGAACAGCGCGGCCGCCATGCTGCTACCGCAGACTATTAAAAGCAGTTTAGTGCCAGACCCTTCCAGATAAATGGAACGCCCCGCCTCCAATGTGTGAAATAATTAACCCATGAGTGATGTATTAATAGTAGGTGGTGGGCTGACAGGGCTACTGGCTGCGCGCGAGCTAGTGCTCGGCGGAGCCAAAGTCACTGTTGTAGAGCGTGGCGAACTGGCCCGGGAATCCTCTTGGGCGGGAGGCGGCATCCTCTCGCCACTTTACCCGTGGCGCTACCCAGCGGCGGTAACGGCGCTGGCGGCCTGGAGCCAGTCGCGCTTTGAAGCGCTGGCGGTAGAGTTGCTGGAGGTCTCAGGCATTGACCCAGAGTTCATCCAAAGCGGCCTACTAATGCAGATGGAGGCAGATACTGAAGCGGCACTAACCTGGGCGGCCCACCATAACGCAGAAATGCAGCGAGTAACGATGGCGCAGAGTCTGGCGCTCGAGCCGCAACTAAAACAAGGGCTAGAGGGGCTATGGATACCCCAAATCGGCCAGGTGCGCAACCCCCGGCTGCTGCAAGCTCTGATCAAATATCTTGAGATCAAAGGAGTTCAATTCCGTACGGGTGAACCGGTCACAGAGTTGCTGGTCGAAGGCGATGTAATCCAGGGGGTGCGGACGGCGACAAGTGAAATTCGTGCCAGCAAAGTAGTGGTGGCAGGCGGCTCCTGGAGTCGAAATCTAATCGAAACGCTGGGTGGCGAGTTAAAAGTAGAGCCCGTTCGCGGCCAAATGTTACTCTTCAAAACGGAACCCGGCTTCGTTCAACACATTGTCATGGCCGCCGGGCACTACGTCATCCCGCGTCGCGACGGCCATGTGTTGGTAGGCAGTACCGTGGAGCGGGTAGGCTATGAAAAAGCCACCACCGAGGCAGCGCGCCAAAAGCTGATAACCGCCGCCGGAGCGATCATTCCTGGCCTATCGGAACACCCGCTCGTCCACCATTGGGCTGGGCTGCGCCCCGGGACCGCACAGGGCATACCTTATATATGTGAGTATCCGCAGGTCGCGGGGCTGTTTGTCAGTGCTGGCCACTACCGCAACGGCGTGGTCATGGGCCCCGCCTCAGCCCGGCTACTAGCAGACCTCATACTCAACCGCGAGCCCACTCTGAACCCCGCCCCCTATGCTTGGCAGAGCGCTCATTAGCCCTCTAGGATTACAGGCTATTACTTGACTTAATCATTCAGTATCGTAAGCTACCCCTTGGTAATTAAGTGTATTTAAAACTACGATGACAAAATTTCCATTATCAAGATCCGAAGTGATAGATCTAATGCGTACCAAGGGGCTAAATCCCACGCAGCAGAGAGTTGAGATTGCACAGGTACTCTTCGCAGAACCGCAGCACGTCTCAGCAGATCAAGTACTGGGAATGGTCAACAAACAACGCACCGTCGTCTCCAAGGCCACCGTCTACAACACCCTCGGACTCTTTGCCCGCAACGGCCTAGTGCGCGAAGTCATCGTTGATCCAACCAAAGTTTTCTACGACCCCACCACAAAACCACATCACCACTTCTTCAATGTTGACTCTGGTGAACTGATGGATGTGGAGTGTGATTCCCTGGTAATGGGCAACCTGCCAGCACTGCCACACGGCACCGAGATTGACGGCATCGATATCGTCATCCGCATTCGCAGCGCCTGTCCCAAACATTAGATCAGCGGGCAACGGCAGTGATTGCCACCCCTGCAACCGTTTTATATACTCACAAACCGTCATAAGCCGAAGTAGCTCAGTCGGTAGAGCAACTGATTCGTAATCAGTAGGTCGGGTGTTCGATTCACCTCTTCGGCACCAATGAATACAAGGCTTGCAGCGATGCAGGCCTTTTTCTTTCCTGCATGGTTTTATAAAATGTAACCATTTTGTAACCACGTTTTATAAATCCAGCAGCGTTTCCCAATAAAAAACCGCCGGGCTATCTCTAGCGGCGGCGGTAATGGCACCACGGCGGGTTGTACAGCGTTGCCGGTCTTAAGACGGAATCATGATTGTCTATCGCTCCACCAAATCGACCAGCTCAGAGTCCTTATCTGTGACGGAGTCGCAGGCGGAACGAATGAACTTGAGCTTTGCCGGGCCTATGCCTTTGATGGCAAGCAATTTGGCATCGGCGGCGGCGGTAATTTGTGCGGGCGTCGTGAGTCCGCATTCCCGAATCCCGGCTACAGCATTTGCTGGAAGTCCTTTGATGGTTTCGATAAAAGGCGGGAAGAATTGATTGACTACAGCCTGCTTGCCGCCAAGCTTGCGACAGAAATAAGCCCACGCTGGATTGCGAAGCTCTTCGCGCAACCTTGTCCGCCTTACCTCAATCGGGCTTAATTCCTCGATGATTTCCCGGACTTTTAACAAAAATTTTAGGTAATCTCCGCCATCCCGTGGAATTTGGCCAATGTCCGAGGCCATGGTTCCGTTCCTCAATGTCACTTCTGGCGCATCGATTCCCAATTCACGGAAGGTTTTCAGGACTAGCGTCCAAGCTCCCTCCCACATCGCGTGAGCTATTGGTGGTAGGTCGGTTAGCCCTTGGTGTATTTCGCCATGCCTGGACAGGACACGGAGCGGGGTTCGAAGCTGAATCGTTGCGCAAAATCTCCAGCCTTTTACGATGTCATCAATCGGGAAATTGATGTTTTTTCGAACATCCTGCCTGTAATCACGACAGCTTTCATCCCGCTCAAGCACGGGGGCTGCTGGCTCTTTTCGCTGGTCGGTTTGAGCGTAGTAGCCTGCCTCTGAAAATTCCACTGCCAACTGGACTATGCTGCGCTGCACACCCTCAAGCCGTTGCAGCTTGATGAATGGATGGCGTTGGGCCAACAATTGCAAATCCTTAAGTTTGGACCTTGCAACCTCCAGCCGGGAAACCTTGGTTTCTGGATTGGTGGAATTGTTGGCAAGTTGTAACGATTCATTGACCTGACGCATAAACGATGCCGCCTGCTCCATGGCCATCGCCTGCAATGGCGTTAGCTCTGGCGGCGCAGCCGCTTTTTCCTTCCCGAAGATGCGCGAAAACCAAGACATAGAACGCCTACCTCACCTTAAACAAAGACCATATGGGGCATAGTAACGACTTCACATCGCTGTTAGTGTTAATTGTTGCTCACGCGCCAGCGGTTCCCATTGCTCAGGTGTCAGCACCTTGGGCACCAACAACACACCACCAGTCACACCACCAGCACGGGGCGCGGTTCATTGCCTGTGCTGGCGTCTCATTCGGCGCATAGCGTACCACGCCACCACCTCCAGTCACCTCCAGTCACCTCCAGTCACCTCCAGTCACCTCCAGTCACCTCCAGTCACCTCCAGTCACCTCCAGTCACCTCCAGTCACC
>JAYUTP010000217.1:0-7998 GCA_043755075.1 Tenderia sp. (SeqCode) | reverse complement strand
CAGGGTGAAGGTGGTCGGCCAGATGTTCGAGCGCGGTGTTGATCAGTTCAGCGGCCAGCACCAGCATCACCATCACACCGATCAGCGCCCACCAGATGGGCGTGGGCCGCACCAGCAACAGCAGCAAGAGTGCGGCGAGGGCGAATCCGCTCTGGGTGCGAAAGCTTTGCTCATGTTGCCAGGCCGCGCGCAGACCGGCAAAGGCAAAACCGAGGCGGGCGGTGAAGGGGTGGTTTTTCATGGCGTCTCTTTCTGGATCTGACTGGACCAGAGTAGCACCACCTCGCCATGCCAGCGGGGGCTGCTGTGATGGGTGAGATGGCGCTGTTTGAGCTGCCAGTTGAGGGTGGCCAGCAGTGGCTTGAACTGTTGCAGTGGGGTGTCGAAGTCGTTGGCTAGGATCGGGAAGTTGATGAAGGGCAGCTGTTTCAGTTGCTCACGGCCAACATGGCCGACCCATACCGGCGTGCCATCAAGAGTCAGTGATGAGGGCCAGAGTCGCAGCAGTAGCTGCTGTTCTGGCAGCGTCATCACCAGCGCCGGCGGCCGGCCATCATGGGCTAGCGGTGGATGGGGCAGGTCAGCCAGTGTTGCCTTGGGGTTGATCCACTGCATGGCACTCTTCAGCGTCAGGGGTGGCCACGCTTGCCAACCTAGTTCGCGCAGATGCTGTTGCAGCTCTGCCACTGTTCCCGCCCACTGTAGGTTGAGCGGCTGCTGCTCGATGCCACGGGTGTCAATGCGGTAGCCGGGCAGTGTCTGCCACGTCTGCTCCAGCCATTGGCGGCGGCTGACTGACTCACTGCTGTAGTGGGGGGCGTAACGGGCCAGGCTCTCTTCATGATTCTGCATTACATAGCCGCCGCCCACCGTTACCAAGGTGACTAACGGAACACCCAGCAGCCAGCGCAGTGGCAATGGCGGCGCCAGATGGCGGCGATAGGCAACCCCCAGCGCCGTGATCCAGATAATGCCCAGCAGCAGGCCGCCGAGCACATCGGAGAGCCAGTGGACACCCAGGTAGAGGCGCGAGAAAGCGACGGCGAGGATCATGATCCAAGCCACGGCATAGCTGAGCCAGCGCCATTGTGGCGGCAGCTCGCGCGCCACTAGCACCGAGAGAAAACCGTAGAGACAGGTGGCCAACACCGTGTGGGCGCTGGGAAAGCTGAAGCTCATCGCCCCCTCATAAAGCGCCTGGGGGCGTGGCAGTTGTAGCCCCTGCTTCAGGCTCCAGCTGGCCACGGTCGCAAAGAGGGCGGCCGCCAGCCAGTGGCCCGCCGCGAGCCAGCGGCGGCGCTGCAGCAGCCAGAGCGCCAGCACCATCACCAGCGTCGCCTGTACCACACCGTCGCCGAGCTGTGAGATGACGGTCATGATCTGATCGCCCCACGGTGTGCGCAGGTGTTGCAGCAGTTCAAAGGTGCTGTGGTCGAGCCGCGCCAATGGCGGTGAGATGCGGAACCGCTCAAACAGCGCCAGTATCAGCCACGCCAGGGTAATCAGGCTGAGGGCGACCAGTATCAGGCCCTTGGCCTCCGGCTGTTGCGGATCAAGCAGCGCCGCAGTGATCTGTCCTAACCGTGGGTGACGACGACCCCATTGGGCCAGCCGCTCGCCGCTGGCCACGGCATGCGGGGCCAGCTGGCGGTAGATCCGGCGGCTGAGCCAGAGGCTGAGCCAGATCAGAGCCACCAGTCCCGCCATCATTATCGCCAGCCGCGAGGCCACCTCCGCCGCCAGGTTGAGCGAGGCACCAAAGACCATGCCTGGCAGCAGGAAGGCCGGGGCCCAGATCAGCGCCGAGCTGACATTGGCGAAGAGAAAACGGTTGGGCGCCATGCCCATCATGCCGGCGGTGGCAGGAATGATGGCGCGCATCGGGCCGAAGAAACGACCAAACAGCACGCTTTTGCCACCATGTTGTTGCAAAAACCGTTCGCCATGGTCGAGCAGTGCCGGATAGCGGCTAAAGGGCCAGAGGATACGCAGCTGCTGCTTGTAGTGGCGGCCGAGCCAATAGCTGATGCCATCACCAGCTACCGCCCCCGCCACCGCCCACCAGAAGGTAGGCCAGAACGGCAACGTGCCAGTGCCGATCAGGGCACCCACCGCCAGCATCAGCACAGCGCCTGGGATGAAGAGGCCGACGATCGCTAGCGACTCGGTGAATGCAATTAGAAAGACGGCGATTCCCGCCCAAGTGTGGTTTTGGGCGATCCAGTCAAAGAGAGGGCGTAGGTAGGTGAGTTCCATCGCCCCGGATTATACCGATTGGCATCCTATAAGGGTGACGTGGTTGACACGCTTGGCGACGGCAGCGGATTAAAATTACGGCTTTAACACTAAAGGAATTGTCTTGCCGCCCGATAGTAGTGCCATGGAAGACGTGGCTCTAATGGTGCGAGAGGGGCTGTGAAAAAATTAACCCGCGTTATACAAAAACACAGGCCATCACGCACGTCGATTCTCTTCAGTATTGGGGTGATTGGTGTTGGCCGCAATTGATCTATCTCGTGAAAGTTTGAGTAAAGACCTTCAGGCGCATAACCGTCTGCTCAAGCAGCGGCTTTCCGACCTGATGGCCGAGGCGCGTAACAATGAACACAAGCTGCGCCGCTTCCAAGCCTTGGAGCTGAAGCTGGTCAGCCTTAATACCCTGCGCGAAATGGTCGAAGTGATTATCCGTCCCGACCCCACCACCGTGCAGTGGGACGAGGTGAGCCTGCTGCTGTTTGATCCCGAGTATGAGGTGAAACGCATCCTTGATGACGAGGGGGTGGAGTTTGAGTCGGTGCCGGAGCTGGTCTTTGCCACCAATCTGCAAGAGATGCACGAGCTCTATAACGCCTCGCTCTTCCCGTTGTTAGGTGGATATCGTGCCAGCAAACACTCCCGACTCTTCGCTCACGCCCGCCGCAAGCCCGCCAGTATTGCGCTGTTGCCGCTGGTTCGTTACGGTAGGCTCATCGGCAGCCTCAACATTGGCAGTTATGATGCTGACCGTTTTGTCCACGGCGTGCGGACTGATTTCCTTGAACACTTTGTTGCCGTAATCGCCATCTGCGTCGAAAACGGCATCAATCTTGAAAGGCTCCGCCGTCAGGGGCTTACCGACACCCTCACCTCCATCAACAACCGCCGCTTCTTCGATCAGCGGCTGAAAGAGGAGGTCGAGGCCGCTGGCCGCTCTGGCAAGCCGCTCTCTTGCATGTTGCTCGATATCGACCACTTCAAAAAGGTCAATGATACCTACGGCCATCAGGTCGGTGACCTGGTGCTGCGCGAAGTGGCGGCGTTGATCCGTACCCAACTGCGCGGCAGTGATGTGTTATCACGCTACGGTGGCGAAGAGTTCAGCACCCTGCTGGCCAACACCGGTTCTGAGGAGGCGGTGGAGGTGGCAGAGCGTATTCGCCGCAGCATTGCCGATCATGTCTTCGAGACTGACGAGTTCCCCCCCTTCAACGTCACTATCTCCATCGGTGTCGCCACCATGAAGTGCGATTCTAATAGCAAACTTGAGCCTCGCGCTGGTCACAATCTCATCGGTCAGTCAGACAAGGTGCTCTATGACGCCAAGGCCAGTGGTCGTAACCGAGTGACAAATGCCGGGACGTTTTGTCTGGTGCAGACGCCGTAATCAGGCCAGTGCTGGAAACAGTCCCTTGAGACCCGTGGCGATAAACTCGACGGCAATCGCCGTCAGTATCAACCCCATGATGCGGGTGAAAACATTGATGCCGGTGGCGCCGATGCGTGCCTCGATCCAGGGCGACAGACGCAGCACCCCCCAGACGATCAGGCTCAGCAGGACAATGCCCAGGGCGATGATCGCATAATGGACGACCCCCGTGGATTTGTGTCCCGCCAGTATCACGGTACTGATGGCGCCCGGTCCGGCCAGCAGCGGCATAGCCAGTGGCACGATGGCCACAGACTCCTTCTCGATCGACTCGTCGGCCTCTTCATCGGTCTGCCGGATCGGGCTGGTTTTGGCGTGCAGCATAGCGATAGCCATCAGCAATACTAGGATGCCGCCACCGACCCTGAAGGAGTCGATGGTGATGCCAAAAAAAGCCAATAGCAGCTCGCCAAAGAACAGCACTACCAAGAGAATAATGGTGACCGCAACGGCCACCAGATTGATGGTCTTGCGGCGCTGACGGCTATTTTCATCGGCGGTCATGCTGATGAATAGCGGAATCGCTCCCAACGGGTTGATGATCGCCAGCAGGCCGATAAACATTTTTATGTATTCAGCGTAATTAAGCATGTTGTTCATTCTCTAGTGCCGCCATGAGTAGGATTAGCAGGGGGATAGTGACGTGGGTTAAAAATGCCGGACAACCTTCTTGAGTCCATCACGGATCTCTGCGCCCAACTGCGTTGCCGCCGTCGCGATATCCTGAGGGGCGTCCGCTGTTGACTCTTTCACTGCCTTGAATTTCGCCTCAAACGAGCAGATGGAGACGGTTTTGCGCCACAAGCGATCAACAAATAGTTGATTGAAATTCTCAAAGTCGAGCTCGGTTAGATTGCTAAAGAGCATGCAATAACGGCTTTGCAACTCCATTATCAATACATACGTGCGACCAAACACCGTCACTCGATGACCGTACCACTGCATCGCCCCGGGGATCGCCGCCAGCGGTTCGCCAAGCGAATGGCTCATATCAGAGGCAAGGGTTTTTGACAGATAAAATTGCAGCATGGTTTTTCCTTATTCAGGTTGGCGTAGCTGACATTTGCTAAGTTGTTGTTGGGGGGTTATTCAAGCAACGGTTCAAGCCCACCCTGCCGATCGAGGTCAACGAGGTCGTCATAACCACCCACATGGACCGCGTCGATAAAAATCTGTGGCACGGTTCTGCGCCCGGTGCGGGTGATCATTTCGTGCATGGCCTCGGGCAGCGCATCAACCAATATTTTATCGATATGGCTCACCCCTTTGCGTTTGAGATACTCCTCGGCACGCAGGCAGTAGGGGCAAATCCGGGTGCTGTACATGGTCACAGTCGCCATGGTGTTCTCCATTCATTGTCTGGGGTGGTGTTGGGTAGCCCCGCAACTACTTGCAGTGCAAGGTTTGCGGCGTTGCCACGACCAAAGATCTGGTAATGCGCCGTGGCAGCGTAGACTATTGTAACGGCAGCGTCGTGGCAGTGGACAGCCGTTGTGTTTTGAATGGCTAAGGGACAATAATAATGAAAAAAATCGGGCTGGTGATTCTGCTGCTCGCGGCGGTGATAGCTTTTTTTATCTTTGATCTGGATCAATGGCTCACCTTTACGACATTAAAACAGAGTCAGGCACGTTTTACCGAACTCTATAATCAAGCGCCGCTGTGGGTGGCGGGCGGTTATTTTTTGCTTTATGTGCTGGTGACCGCACTCTCGCTGCCCGGCGCCGCCATTATGACGTTGGCGGGAGGCGCGCTTTTTGGTCTGGTGACCGGCACGCTGCTGATCTCGTTTGCCTCCACCATCGGCGCTACCCTTGCCTTTCTCGTCTCCCGTTATCTGCTGCGCGATTTTGTGCAACAGCGTTTTGGCGCAAAACTGAAGTCGATTAATGACGGCATTGCCAAAGATGGCCCCTTCTACCTTTTTACCCTGCGGTTGGTGCCACTCTTTCCCTTCTTCCTCATCAATCTGGTGATGGGGTTGACGCCGATCCGCACCACTACCTTTTATTGGGTCAGCCAGATCGGCATGTTTGCCGGGACCATCGTCTATGTGAACGCCGGAACACAACTGGGGCAGATCGAGAGTGCCGCTGGCATCCTCTCCCCGGCGCTGCTGTTCTCATTTGTCTTGCTGGGGATCTTTCCACTCATCGCCCGAGCCATTGTGCGGCGCATTCAACGCCGTCGTGTTTATGGCAGGTGGCAACGCCCGGCCCGTTTTGATCGCAACCTGATCGTGATTGGTGGCGGTGCGGCAGGGCTGGTGAGCGCCTACATCGCTGCCGCCGTGAAGGCCAAGGTGACGTTGGTGGAGGCGCACAAGATGGGCGGTGACTGCCTCAACTACGGTTGCGTGCCGAGCAAGGCGTTGATCAAAAGCGCCAAGCTGGCGCAGCAGATGCGTCATGCGGATCATTACGGCCTGGAGGTGAGTGAGCCGCGTTTCAGTTTTCGCAAAATAATGGCGCGGGTGCATGAAACAGTTGCCGCCATCGAACCGCACGACTCTGTCGAGCGCTACACCAAACTCGGTGTCGAGGTGCTGCAAGGTTATGCACAGATCATCGACCCGTGGACAGTAGAGATCAAACTCAATGATGGCGGAGTGCAGCGCCTGACGACACGCAGCATCATCATCGCCGCTGGTGCGCGACCCATTGTCCCGGAGCTGCCGGGCTTGGATGAGGTGGGCTATCTCACCAGCGATACGTTGTGGGAGGCGTTTGCCAAACTCGATGAGCCGCCATGTCGATTGGTGGTATTAGGGGGTGGGCCGATTGGCTGTGAGCTGGCGCAGAGCTTCGCCCGTCTCGGTTCGCAGGTCACCGTGATTCAGCGCGGTGCACGAATCATGGCCGGTGAGGATGAAGAGGTTTCAGTGTTGGCCAAGGCGGCGTTAGAGCGTGATGGTGTCACGGTACTCACCGGCCACGAGGCGTTGCGTTGTGAACATCAAGATGGGCAAAAGATTATTGTTGTTAAGCACAACGATTCAGAAGTGCGCATCGAATTTGATGAATTGCTCTGTGCAATCGGTCGTGCCGCCCGCTTGCAAGGGTATGGACTGGAGGCGTTGGGCATCGAGACCCAACGCACCGTCGTCACCAATGAATATCTCGAAACACGCTACCCCAACATCCTCGCCGCCGGTGATGTGGCCGGGCCATATCAGTTCACCCATACTGCCGCCCATCAAGCGTGGTATGCCGCGGTGAATGGACTGTTTGGAAATTTGAAACGGTTCAAGGCTGACTACTCAGTGATCCCGCGCTGCACCTTTATTGATCCCGAGGTGGCGGCTGTTGGCCTGAATGAGCAGGAGGCAAAACGCAACAACATCGCCTATGAGGTGACACGATACGGCATCGATGATCTCGATCGCGCCATTACCGATGGTGTCGCCTATGGTTTTGTCAAAGTGCTTACCGTGCCGGGTAAAGATCGCATCCTCGGCGTCACCATCGTCGGTGAACATGCGGGGGATCTATTGGCGGAGTTTGTGCTGGCGATGAAACACGGCTTGGGACTCAACAAAATTCTTGGCACCATCCATATTTATCCCACGCTCGCTGAAGCAAATAAATATGCCGCCGGGGAGTGGAAACGTAACCACGCACCACAAAAAGTATTGCAGTGGTTGGCGCGTTATCACGCCTGGCGGCGGGGGTAGTTGGCGACGCTATTCCGCGTGTTATTTCAACGCACGCACATCTATGATCCACGGCTCAAAGCGTTTGCCAACGGCAAGCTTTATCGCATAACGCGGCGTTTTTATATGGCGGCTATCGCCACGGCTGTAATCGTCCAGTGAATCAAAGCGGGAGCGATAACTCAAAGGGACATTGATATCATCCACCAACAGTTGGGTGATGATGCCTTTGGTGACATAACGACCATCGGCCTCGCGATTAATGGCGGCATTGACCAGCCCTTTCAAAATCAAATAGCGCGACGGGTCGGCGTAACGCTGTCGCAACTGCGCGGCATCTAATCCGGCATCAATCACAAACAGTCGCGAGCTGGCATCACGCTCCAATTCGAGTTGATTCAGCTCTTGCTCCACACGCTGTTTAAATTCATCTTTATCTGGGTTATTCATCAGCAGCGCCTGCGCCTCAGCCAGCGCCTTATCCTGCATAGCCAGCGCCTGTTGATAGCGCTCACCGTCGTACTCAAGCACCACAAAAACCTCATGTGGCCGCAGTTTGTAGTAGGGCCGCGCCGCCGTCTCATCCGCAATGTCATCCGGCAGATCAAGCCCCAGCGTCTGTAGCTTCTCCTGGGTTAACCACTCGGCGGCTTGCCCGCCG
>JAYUTP010000216.1:0-6201 GCA_043755075.1 Tenderia sp. (SeqCode) | reverse complement strand
CTGTATCATTGTTCGCTCTTCAATGCTCAATTGATCGTAGTTTTTTCCCATGCAACATTATCCCCTGAAAATGTTGCACTTGGTTTTTGAGCGCGCCGGTTGTTAAATAATATTTACAGCTTCATTTTTGAGCATTCTGACCAGCCGGATCAGAGGCAGGCCGATAAGGGTGTGGGGGTCGTCTCCCTCAAGGCGCTCAAACAGGGTGATGCCGAGGGTCTCGGATTTGAAGGAGCCAGTGCAATTGTAGGGCTGTTCCTTTTGCAGGTAGTTTTCGATCTCGCTGGTGCTGAGGGTACGAAAGTGAACGGTGAAGGGAACAACCTCCAGCTGGATTCTATTATTACTGCTGTTGAGCAGCGCCAGTGAGGTGAGGAATCGCACGGACTGGCCTGATGCGGTATTTAACTGTTTGACGGCATTGGCGTGGTCGCTCGGTTTGCCGAGGATCTTATCGTTAAGTACTGCTATTTGATCGGAGGCGATGATTAGGGCATTGCCATGAACGTGGGCAATGGCCTGTGCTTTCTCTTGCGCGAGGCGAGCTACTAACGCTTCTGGTGATTCGCCGGGGTGAGGGCTTTCGTCAATGTCGGGCGATTGGGTGGTGAATCGCAGTCCCAATTTGGCCAGCAACTCCCGTCGGTAGGGGGAAGAGGAGGCCAGTATAATCGGCAAACTCATTGTTTATTCGATTTCAATTAGGGTTTCGTCAGGATTAACGGTATCGCCCTTTTTGATATGCACAGCCTTGATGGTGCCGGAGATGGGGGCTTGTACCTCGGTCTCCATTTTCATCGCTTCGGTGACGAGTAGGGCGGCTCCTTCTTTGACGACATCCCCTTCTTTGACCAGTACCTCAACGATGGTGCCGGGCATGGAGGTGGTGACGTCGCCGGGGCGCTTGGCGATGGGGCGTTTGCTGCCTTTAATTTTGGATGGGAGCCTTTCACCGTCATTCTCGCTGATGCCGATCTCCTCCAGTGTCTCCACCAGAATCTCTTCGGGCACACCATCCACAGAGACGAAGAAGGGACGGCTGTTGTTGCCCTTGTGGCCGGTGCCGGTCACTTTGATGTGGTAGCTCTCGCCATGCATGGTGACGTTGAACTCTACTGGCGTGGTGGTGGGGCATTCATTGCTGGTGCTGACGGCCTCCAGCGCTTCGGGCACCAGGGTGCCAGCGGCGCGTTCTTCGAGGAAGGTGCGCCCGACCTCGGGGAACATGGCGTAGGTGAGTACATCCTCTTCGCCGTGGGCGAGGGTGCCGATCTCGTCGCGCAGCCGCTCCATTTCGGCAGGCAGCAGGTCGGCGGGCCGGCAGCTGATGACCGCTTCATTGCCGATGGCTTGCTGGCGGACCGTCTCATTGATGGCACCGGGCGCTTGGCCGTAACGCCCTTGGAGATAGAGTTTTACCTCGTTGCTGATATTCTTGTAGCGGCTGCCGGTCATGACATTGAGCACCGCTTGGCTGCCGACGATTTGCGAGGTAGGGGTCACCAGCGGGGGAAAACCAAGGTCTTCACGTACCCGTGGTATTTCGGCCATCACTTCGTTCATGCGGTCGAGCGCGCCTTGTTCTTTGAGCTGATTGGCGAGGTTGGAGATCATGCCGCCGGGAATCTGATTAACCTGAACGCGGGTATCGACACCCGTGAACTCACTTTCGAAGCGGGCATATTTTTTACGCACGCTATAGAAGTAAAAGCCGATCTCCTGCAGCAGTGGCAGCGCCAGTTCGGTATCAAATTGGGTTCCCTTGAACGCCGCTACCATGCTTTCTGTGGCGGGATGGCTGGCCCCGCCGGCAAAGGTGGAGATGGCGGTATCAATGTGCAGGCAGCCATGTTCAACCGCCTTGAGCTGACACATGGAGGCGAGTCCGGCGGTGTCGTGGGAGTGCAGGTGGATGGGCAGGGTGATCGCCTGTTTCAGCGCGTTCACCAGTTCGGCGGTCACCATTGGGGTCAGCAGACCCGCCATATCCTTGATGGCGATGCTATCACACCCCATCGCCTGAAGCTCTTTGGCCATCGTGACAAACTGTGGGATGCTGTGGACCGGACTGGTGGTGTAACAGAGGGTTCCTTGGGCATGTTTATTGGCACTCTTCACTGCTTCGATGGCGATGCTCAGGTTACGGGTGTCATTGAGTGCATCAAAGATGCGGAAGACATCGATGCCATTGGTCGCGGCCTTGCTGACAAATGCTTTGACGACATCATCGGAGTAGTGGCGGTAGCCAAGCAGATTCTGACCGCGCAGTAGCATCTGCAGGCGGGTATTGGGCAGGGCCTGACGCAGTTTGCGCAGCCGCTCCCAGGGGTCTTCTTTCAGAAAGCGAATGCAGGCATCAAAGGTGGCGCCGCCCCACACTTCAAGTGACCAATAGCCAACTTTGTCCAGCTTCTCGCAGATGGGCAGCATGTCTTCGGTGCGCATGCGGGTGGCGATCAGGGATTGGTGCGCGTCGCGCAGGATGGTGTCGGTAATCTGTACTTTGGCCATATCTACTCTTCGTTACTATAACTGTGAGGTTAGCTGATGTTATTCGGATTAACGTCCGAGGTGAGCGGCAATGGCCACACCGATGGCGGCGGCTAGCTCGCGTGGCGGCCGTCTGACTGAATAGTTGACCAGTTCCGGGTGATTCTCGACGAAGCTGGTGTCGAAGTTGCCGCTCTGGAATTCGGGCGATTTAAGAATCTCTAGATAATAAGGGATAGTGGTCTTGATGCCATAAACCCCCATATCATTGAGGGCGCGCGCGGCGCGATCCAGCACCTCATCCCAGGTCAGCGCCCAGACGGTGAGTTTGGCGCAGAGCGAATCGTAGTGCGGCGGGATGACATAACCGGTGTAGATGGCGGCATCGGTACGCACCCCCGGGCCACCAGGGGCAAGGTAGCGGGTGATGCGGCCAAAGCTCGGCAGAAAACCGTTCTTCGGATCTTCGGCATTGATGCGGAACTCCATGGCGTAACCGCGGCGCTGCACATCCTCCTGCTTGTAACGCAGTTTCAGGCCGGCGGCGATGCGGATCTGCTCCTGAACGATGTCGATGCCGGTGATGGTCTCGGTGATGGTGTGTTCCACCTGGAGACGGGTGTTCATCTCCATGAAGAAGAAGTTGTTCTCCTGATCGAGCAGGAACTCGACGGTGCCCGCATTCTCATAACCCACTGCTCGGGCGGCGGTGACGGCTAGATCACCAATATATTTGCGCTGCTCGTCGTTGAGCTGGGGCGAGGGGGCGATCTCGATCAGCTTCTGGTGGCGGCGCTGAATGGAGCAGTCGCGCTCGAAGAGGTGGATCACATTGCCGTGGCTGTCGGCCAGGATCTGGACCTCAATATGTCGTGGATTGACCACACACTTCTCAATGAAGACCTCGGCACTGCCAAAGGCCTTGGTGGCCTCGGAGATAACGCGGTCATAGCTACGCAGCAGATCCTCCTTGTTTTCACAGCGGCGAATGCCCCGCCCACCGCCACCCGAGGTGGCCTTGAGCATGACCGGGTAGCCAATGTCGCTGGCGATAATGACCGCCTCTTCAACCGATTCGACATTCCCATCGCTCCCTGGGGTGACTGGAATACCCGCTTTGATCATGGCGGTGCGGGCTTCAATCTTGTCGCCCATGCTGCTGATCACGGCGGCGCTGGGACCGATGAAACGGATGCCACGGCGCTGGCAGATCTCGGCCAGCTGTGGATTTTCGGAGAGAAAGCCGTAGCCGGGGTGGAGGGCATCGCAGCCAGCCGCCACTGCCAGATTGACGATGCGGTGGGCGTTTAGGTAGCCGGCGACTGAATCCGGCCCCAAATTGTAGGCCTCATCCGCTTTCTTGACATGGAGGGAATGGCGGTCGGCATCGGTGTAAATGGCGACCGATTTGATCCCCATCTCAGCGCACGCACGCACGATGCGGACGGCGATTTCACCTCGATTGGCAATGAGAACTTTTTTTATCATATTGATTTTGCGATAATAGTTATTGTGTTTTGATTCTATAATTTTAGGGGCGCAAACAAGATGTTCGGTGGTGCCATGTCTATTTTTCTGTCCGGCAGTGGCCCGAATATGCCTATCAGGGTTCTACGAGAATAGTTCTGTGAAGTCAAGTTCTTGCTGTTATAACAAGGTGAAATATAACAAATTTCTTTGACAGAGGCGGGGGTTGGCTTTATCATTCCGCGCCTATGTTAGCCCAGCGGTTACCTGATCAGATTATTCCCTTCAAGTTGGCACGGCAAGGCAGGTTACTGCAAGGCGTGCTCAAGCTTGATACTATGGCTCGCCTGGCTGAGCTGTTGGCGGAGAGTCAGGGCGATGTTGATGTTGATGTCAATCTACAGTTTGGTGTTGATGTACAAGGCATTAGCTACATGCGCGGTCATCTCAGCACTCAAGTGAGTCTGGTCTGCCAGCGTTGTATGAAGCCGGTATCAGCGCCGTTGGAAGCTGATATCTGCGTGGGTTTTGCGGTCAGTGATGAACGGGTAGTTGCCATGCCCGACGCCTTTGAGGCTTGTCTTCTGACCGAAGAAAGCGTGCGCCTCTCGGAGTTGGTCGAGGATGAGCTGATTCTGGCACTGCCGATCGTGGCGGCACACCCAGATCAGTCCTGTCAGCCCTGGTTTGAAAAGCAACAAGAGGCATTCTCCAACGTCGCGCCGGTGGTGGTGGAGAAGAAAAACCCTTTTGCAGTTTTGGCATCCCTGAAACGGGATAAGTAGTAACAGTGAAGAGCCTGCCCCGCGAAGTGTTTTGGGCATTGAAGTAAGCTGTTGCGGAGCAACTTTAAGATTTAAGTGTATATTTAGGAGTTATTGCCATGGCCGTACAACAGAATAAAAAGAGTACCTCAAGACGCGGCATGCGTCGTTCACACGATGCATTGACCGCTGAGGCGCTCTCAGTTGATTCAGTGAGCGGCGAGACCCATCGTCGTCATCACATTACCCCAGATGGTTTCTACCGTGGCCGCAAGGTGATAGCTGACAAGGAATAGCTGCCTTGAGCAAAACCATCGCCCTTGATGCGATGGGCGGCGATCATGGCCCGTGCGTGGTCGTGCCCGCCGCCCTTGACGTTATTAAGGAGAGTCCGACCCTCAAGCTAATCTTGGTAGGGGATTATGACGAGGTGGTCGCTGAGCTGCGCAAGCATGGCACCGAGGTCGGCCCTAACATCCAAGTTCATCACGCTTCACAGCGGGTGGAGATGGATGAGTTACCCTCTACTGCTCTGCGTAACAAGAAAGACTCATCCATGCGGGTGGCCATCAATCTGGTGCAACAAGGGGTGGCAGATGCCTGTGTTAGCGCGGGTAATACGGGTGCTTTGATGGCGACTGCCCGTTTTGTCCTTAAAACACTGCCCGGCATTGATCGTCCTGCCATTATATCCACGCTTCCCACCATTAAAGGGCATACCCGTATGCTCGATCTGGGTGCCAATGTCGACTCCAATGCTGAATCGTTGTTTCAATTTGCAGTGATGGGCTCTGTCCTGACTCAGGCGGTTGATAATAACCCCAATCCCCGGGTTGGCCTGCTCAATATTGGTGAGGAGGAGATGAAGGGCAATGAACGTGTCAAGGAGGCAGCACGCCTGCTGATTAATAGCCCCATCAACTACATTGGTTTTGTTGAAGGTGACGATATATTTAAAGGCGTCGTCGATGTGGTGGTGTGCGACGGTTTTGTCGGTAATGTATCCCTTAAGACGACTGAGGGGGTGGCGACGATGATCGCCCACTTCATGCGTGAGGCCTTTACCAAAAATATTTTCACCAAGCTTGTAGCATTGATTGCCTCCCCCGTGTTGAAGCGGATCAAAGAGAAGATTGATCCACGTTGCTATAACGGTGCCAGTTTTATTGGTCTGAACGGTATTGTGATCAAGAGTCATGGCGGTGCCGATGTCTTTGCCTTTGCTAATGCCATTCACGAAGCGGTGCATGAAGTGAATCAGGCTGTGCCGGAGAAGATTAGCCAGCGGCGTTTTCGACCTGCACCGCGTAGACCCGGCACAGCGTACCCATCAGCGCCTGCATGGCTTCCACCGAGATCGCATCGTCGCTCTTGGCGAAGGCCTGTTCGATTTCGGCGGCGAGGCGGATCGCGTCGGCCGATACGCCGTTGCTGGCGACGACCAGAGGCTTGTTGGCAGAAGGCTTGACGGCGACAGGCT
>JAYUTP010000215.1:0-9676 GCA_043755075.1 Tenderia sp. (SeqCode) | reverse complement strand
GTTCGACTGGATCAATCACCTCACACGCACCCCGGCTACCTATCGCTTCGTTGAGCCGCCCGCCTATGCGCCACTGTTCGCTGACTGGTGGCGTGTATCCCTGAAACTGGAGCAGTTGCCATGACGGTCTCGCTGACGGCGATGCAGTCGATGTTCGCGCAGCAGACCGCCGAGGTGTGGCTGATGTGTCTGAAGATAGAGCACGCCTCGCTGGCGCAGCCGTTGCGCTTCGTCAACGACATGCAGGATCTGCTGCGCAGCGGCGGCACTCATATTGCCTTCCCCTTCCAGATCACGCTGCCGCAGGACAGCGAAACCGAGCAGGTGCAGGTGCAGCTGGTGATCGATAACATCGACCGCCAGATTGTGCAGCAGATCCGCACGCTCTCATCCGCCCCCACCATCACCCTGGAGGTGGTGCTGCGCTCCAACCCCAATACCGTCGAGGCCGGGCCGTTTGTGTTCACCGTGCGCAGCGCCAGTTATGACGCCCTGGCGGTGACGCTGACGCTGGGCTACGAGATCGATCTACTCAACATGCCCAGCAACAAATGGCGCATTACTCCGGCGCTGTGCCCAGGGACGTTCTGATGCGGTTTGATCAATACATCGGGCTGCCATTCGTGGACCACGGCCGTGATCGCAGTGGCGTGGACTGCTGGGGGCTGGTACGGCTGGTGCTGATGGAGCAGTTTGATATTACGCTGGGGGATTATGTCTACCGCGACACTTTTGATCAGCAGGCGATTCCTGCGGCATTCGCTGCCGGGGCCATTGACTGGCGGCGCGTGGAGCATGGCCAGGCGGGTGATGTGGCGTTGCTGCGGGTGGGCGGTCGTCCGATGCACTGCGGTCTGGTGATCGAAGAGGGGCTGATGCTGCACGTTGAAAGCGGGCTTAAAGGGGCTTTCATTGAGGATTATACCGGGCCTAAATGGCGGAACCGTATCGAGGGGATCTATCGCTATGGCCGCTGAATCGATTATCTCTGAATCGATTATCTCTGGGCTGATCATCAACGCCTATCCCCACCCGCTGCGCCAGACACCGGTGCAGGCTGTCGCGCCTGCCGGGATGAGCCTGGCGGAGATCGTCGGCGCGGCCCATGAGCGTGTGCATATCGTGCTCGATGGTGAGTACATGCCGCGCGAGCGCTGGCCGGAGGTCCGCCCTCATGCTGGCCAGGTGGTCGAGGTGCGGGCTGTCCCGGCAGGCGGAGATAACTTCTGGCGTGTAGTGGGGACGATACTGATCGCGGCGGCGGCCTTCTATGTTCCGACTCTCTGGAGTCTGCAAGGGACATTCGGCGGGGCGATGCTGGCGGCAGGGGTTACTTTGGCGGGCACCCTCGCCCTCAACGCCCTGCTGCCGCCACCGACGCCCAGCGCCACCGACTTCGGCAGTGGTAGCCGTGGCCAATCGCTCACCGGCATCCGCAACGGCATGGCCCCTTATGGCCTGGTGCCGCGTCCCTACGGCAGGATGCAGGTCTATCCGCTGGTGGTGGGCAAGCCCGTCACCGAGATCATCGGTAACGATCAGTATCTGCGCATGCTGTTTGTGGTGGGGGTAGGCCAGTTCAATCTCGCCGAGCTGCGCATCGGCGATGCTCTGGTCTCCTCGTTCAGTGATATCCAGATCAATGTGGGTGCCGCTACGCTGGACCAGACGTACGGTGGCATTGCCACCAATGGCAATCCGCAATCGCTTTACGGCCGCGATGTGAATGAGACGGCACTCAGCGACACGCTCACCTCAAAAACCGGGCCGGTGACGGTGACACGGACCACGGCCATTGATTGTGTGGAGTTTGGGGTTGATCTGACCATGCCGCAAGGGCTGCTGTTTCAGCACTCCGGTGGTGATAAATATGCCATCGGCATTCTGCTGAAAATAGAATATGCCCCGGCAGGGAGTGGCAGTTGGATCAATCTGGCAGGGGGGGCCGGGCTCAAGCTCTCCAGCGCCAACATCCGGCCTTTCATTACTCCATCCGGGGTACGTTTCTTCGTCAATGGCTGGACCGCTGACACGCTGCGCGCGGGGCTCTCGCTGCCTGTTGCTCAGGGGCAGTACGATATCCGCATCACCCCCGAGGGGGCCTATACGCATAAGCCGCATGGCTGGCGTCATCAGTTTAACAGCAACTGCGACAATGAAGTCCCGACCACCTGCGAGACGGAACTCGGCAAGTATGGCCATCTCTGGTCATATGGGTTGGCGGATGTGACATTGTTTGATGATTTGCTTCCGCACCCGTGGGATCTGCCGAACATGCCTGCCAATCTGGTGGATATCCAGTGGACGGCGTTGCGTACATGGCAGCCGGGGCTGCCGGTGGATGCGGCGCTGGCCAGTAATGCGGTGTTAATCGGCATGCGCATCCGCGCTACCGACCAGCTCAATGGCATTGTCGACCAGTTCAATTTGATAGCAGAGGCCAGGCTCAGTGCCTGGAACGGCTCATCATGGGCGGCGGCGGCGGTCACCCGCAATCCGGCGTGGGCCTATGTGAATGCCCTGACGGGTACAGCCAATCCCCGCCCTGTGGCGCTGAGCCGCATCAATACTACCGAGATCAAGGCGTGGGGCGACTGGTGCGCGGCCAATGGTTTTTACTACGACAGCCGGGGCGATGGCGATATGACGGTATTCGAGCTGATCCGCGAGATCACCGCCGCCGGGCGTGCCACCTGGGCCATCCGTGACGGGCTCTATACGGTGGTGCGCGACACGGAATCGCTGACGCCGGTGCAGATGTTCACGCCGCGTAACAGCTGGGGCTTTGGCGCCACCAAGGCGTTCCCGGATCACCCTCATGCACTCAAGGTGCGGTATATCAACCCCGCCGCCAATTATGTGGAGGATGAGGCGGTGGTCTATGCCGATGGCTATAGCAAAGCGGGTGCCGGGGGCACGGCCGTCGCTACCCGCTTCGAGGATCTGCCGCTGCCAGGCGTGGCTGATTACAGCCAGGCGTGGAAGCTGGGGCGTTACCATCTGGCCCAACTCAAGCTGCGGCCCGAGGTCTACACGCTCAATGTCGATATCGAGAACATGGCCTGCTCACGCGGCAGTCTGGTGCGCTGCGCCCATGATGTGACGCTGTGGGGGGCGGGCTGGGGGCGCATCAAGAGCGTGACGGGCAGCCCGGCGACCGCGTTCACCACCGATGAGACGCTGGTGATGGATGGTATCTCGACCTATGTGGTGCGGGTGCGCCGCAGCGATGGCACCCAGGTGGTGCAGCAGGTGGCAACCGTTATCGGGAACACCAATACCCTCACCCCCACGGCGCCAGTGAGCGGCATCGCGGAAGGTGATCTGGTCATCCTTGGCATTCAGGGCAATGAGTCGGCCGATCTCAAGATCATCCGCATCGAGCCGGGGGCGGACCTCACGGCTAAATTGACGCTGGTGGATGCGGCCCCCAATATCCATCAGGCGGGCCAGGGTGTCATCCCCGCCTATGAGAGCCACATTACCCAGCCGCTGGCGCTGGACCGCATCCCCCCGCCGGTGCCGCAGGTGATCCGCATTCGCTCCAATGAGTCCGTACTGGTGCCGGGGGCGGATGGCACGCTGCGGGTGCGGGTGGTGGTCTACTACAAGTTCGCCGTGACCGTCGGCCTCCCTGGCCTGCTGGTGGAGATGCGGTTACGCCGCGCCAATGGCCATGACCAGTGGCAGTCTGTGGCTGCTCGCAGTGCTGGTCTGGGGCAGATCGACGCCTTCGATGTCGAGGAGCTGGCCGGGTATGAGCTCCAGCTGCGGGCCGTGAATGGCGCGCTGGTCTCGGCATGGTCGGCGGTCCAGTCTCACACGATCATCGGCAAGAGCACGCCACCTGGCGATGCAAGCAGTTTTGTCGCCATGCAGAATGGCGATGTGGCGCACCTGAGCTGGACGCTGCCCCCGGACCCGGACATTGGCGGGGTGGAGATCAGGCGCCAGCCGCCCGGCGTATTGACCTGGAACACGGCCCAGCCCGTGGTGATCACCGGCAAGGTCAACAACATCGCCACGGCCAACATCCCACCGGGGCACTGGACCCTGCTGCTGAAGGCGTTCGATACCTACACGCATCCTAACTACTCGGCCAACGCCATCAGCGACGCCATCGAGATGGTGAATACCAGTGACGTGATCGATGCCCGCTCATGGGCGCCAGACTGGAATGGGACGCTGACCGGCTGCCTGCGCCACTGGAGTGGCGTGCTGATCCCCCTGGACCAATTTCTCGCCAGCGCCTACGGCTGGGAGCTATTTGACAGCGCCGTACCGAACCCAGTCGCCACCAGCACCTATGAGAGCCCGGAAGTCGATATCGGCATCGACAACACCGTGCGCCTGTGGGGCGCGGTGGAGAGCGCCCTATTACCCGGAGAGACCGCCGCCATGACTCCTGTGGTATCGATGGACAGCCGCCTGGCGGCAGGCGCATACGATGGGTTTGAGCCGTGGGATATCGGCAACCGCGCCGGGCGCTATTTCAAGTGGCGATTGACCCTCGACAATAGCCAGGGTGCCCGCAGGGTGACTGCCTTTAACGTCACGCTCGATCTGGCAGAGCGAAGTGAAGTCTGGGAGAGCCTGACCGTGGCCGTAGGCGGCACCCCCATCACATTCACCACCCCGTTCCATCGCATCCCGCACCTCAGCGGCCAGATTTACAACACGACCACAGAGGTCCGATTCGACAATGTGACCAAGGTCGGCAACGTCTACACCGGCGCCACCGTCTACATCTACAACAGCAGCAGCAATACCTCCGTCGGTGGCATTGCAGCCAAGATCAAAGCAACAGGAGTTTAATTATGCCATCAGCCAAATGGACCCAGCCCAACAGCACTACCCAGGATGCCGCGAGCTATAAGAGCGCGCTAGAGACTGCTGCACTCATCAATCAGCCGGTGGCCGGGGCGTTCAACGTGCGGGCCGCTGACACACCGAGCAATGCCGTGGTTGTTGAGGGGCTGCCCTATTACAACGGCCAAAGCTATGTGATGGCATCGCAGCAAACAATCAGCGCCATCCCCGCGCCAACAGCCACCCCCCGCATTGATGTCATCGAAATGGACCCAAATAACGGCTTGGTCTATCATAAGGCCGGTACAGAGGCTGCCAGTCCATTGATACCACTGCCAACCACTGGACGAGTACCGCTGGCCTATTACCAACTGGCGGTGGGGGTCAGCATCATTACCAATGCGATGATCAATCCAGTACGGTCACCGATGTGGGCGGCGGTAATGAGAACGCTGACCGCCAATCTCAATACTGCTGGACCAGCAGGGTTTTATAGCATCAACAGCGCTGGCGTTGGCCTCCCCGGTGCAGGTGGCTGGGATGTGATCCAGAGTCAACATGCTTTTTCATTAGATGACCACCGGACGCAGCTGGCCATGAGCACAACGACAGACGATGTGCGGATTCGGCGAATCACAGCAGGTGTTCCCGGCCTTTGGCGTAAAGTCAGGAACTCTGGTGACGGCGCTGCAAGTGGCTGGGGGACCAATTGGGATGTGGTGGCGTTTGGGTTTCTTGGAGCTACTGCACAGAATCTGCTAGATGGGAATGTTTACGTTGTTTGCAATTTGTATCATGACAATACAAATTGGCACTTCCAAGTGGGAGGGGCTGCGACAGTCGTGGTCTATCAGTTAAATGGTGGTGTTCAAGAATTTGTCTCCACAACCACAGGGGTAGCTGGTGCTATTGCAGTGCTTACGCAAGTGCGTGCTGTCAATAGCGCCGGAGTGCAGACGGTGGGCCTCATCCCGCTGGCGAGAATGGCGTCGATTGACCTTTTCGGGAGTGTATTTTCCCCCGCAGGGAATATGACGAACCTCCTACTGATTGGAGGGAGTGCGGCGCATTCTTTTTATCAAATATCTACCCACAACAACGGCGCAGGGATACTCATCGCCTATGGGTCAGCAGCGGGCGCTACCACAGCAATTCTTCCCGGTGTTCATGTATATGTTTATAAAAACGGGGCGGATGTCGCTTTACGAATTGCCAATAACTCGGCAATAGGAGTCACCGTGTTTTACAAAGTTTATCGTCTATTGGAGTCCTAAATGAAATATCACACAACAAAATCAGGTTATCTAATTGAAAAAGATGATGGCACCTTCACGAAGCACCCTTATCTCTACACAGACGTAGAAGGCAATACCATCGTGCGCGTAACGTATGATGCGGCGGGCGCTGCAATTAAAACCGAGGTACTGCCGCCAAAATGCCAGATGACCGTGGACAGCGCAACGGGTGAAATCAAGAGCGTCAATCACGGCTTCAATCTGAATTACGAGATCACGGGCGAATGCCATTGCCCAGAGGGCTGCGAGATTGTGCATCTGACAGCGTGCAAGCACTGTGATGGCTGTGGAGCCGATCATGCAATAAGCATGGCGGAGGTGCTGCCAGCCGACTTCGTGGCGGAAGTTGATGTTGCGACGATTGACGCGGAGACGGGCGCTATTGTGAAGACGGAAAAAGTCAGGAAGATCGCCTACAAATGGGATGGTGTATCTAAAAAGATGGTAAAGCTCTAGGCACGGTGTCCATGCACCATCCACAGAACAACAGTGCCTGAGTCTGTCATCACGTTTAATGAATACCGCAGGGCGGTCGGGCAGGTAAAACGGATCTTGGCTGATGGCAGGCCTGAGATTGTGGTCAAGAAGGGGTAATTTAAATCTCGTTTAACTCAGGTTTAATCGCTGTCGCAAACTGACTATAAAAACAGGTTAAACTGCGTGTCGCAAATTCATCGTCAAAATGTCGCAAATTCATCGTCGCGCTACACTATCCTAATAAAAAGGGTCAGAACCAGGGGATTGTTGCCTCCGGGCTCAGCCCGTAACAATTGAATCGGCCCGGTATCGCGTTCTGCTGAAGCGGTAACTGCTCAATAAACAAATTAAATTGACTACCCGTGCTTTGGCTCTTAACTTGCAAGAAGGGGAGTTTAAGACGTTTCTCTTTCGTAGTAGGGAAAAAATCTGCCGTCTCTGCTTCCGATGCCTCTGGATGCCTTTTGAGATACCTTCGCCGCAAACGCTCGGCATTAGACTTCACTTGTACCCGACAAACCCGCCGGTGCTGTACTCCGGATGGCACAGGCAAAATCGGTGTGACCTCAGCATAGTCACGCATACCGACCAGCCAATTTAAGGTCTGCAATCTGGTTAACTCATCTGCTGAGCCGTGAAGTCTCAGACACTTACCCAACAAGAACTTATTTTGATTAATCATCGGAAAGCTAAGCCCAAGGCTGCGGTTATCAATCTGCACTAAAGCTTGGTGCAGTTTCGCAAACAAAACATTCATAAGCACTGTCTCGGGAAATTCTGGGTCGGGCAGTATCCGTAAATCCAGATAATGGTCCATCGCTTAATCCTTCTCACCGAATACACCGCCCCGAACCAGCGTGGCCATAACGAAGTGCTGATGCCCTTGCTCCGGCATCTTTCCTTTTAATACCCAGCCGTCCAGCAGATTATAAAAGTCAATTTTTTGTTTGGGCTGCCGATACGCCTTGCCCTGTGAGGTAACAGAGCCATACGGTTCAACCGCAATCGGCCCGAGGTCAATTTCTTCCGAATACCAAGTATCAATGGTGCGCAAGGCATTACCAATCTTCTGGCTGTGCATTCCGGCAACTTCGCCCACGGTGTAGAGCGTTTTGCTCTTCTGGCCTTTTTTGTCGCCACGATCAAGAATCAGCTCTTGTGAGGGGTAAACTTCCTGACCATCACCCACACGGGCGTAGGCAATCACTTCAAGCAAAACATAATCCTTTCCAGAAAGCCCCCGTTCAAGGATGCTTGCGAGAGTCTGCAACAACTGCTCATTGCCAGCGGGAACATTAAAATTACGCAGCGAGAAGGTCAGCGCATCAAACGTCCAGGTATGAGCATCTTCGCCTTGTTTCAAATGACGAACCTGAACCTCGACTTGCTCGGCGCCTACACGGTTGCGCCACAGAAAGCGGCCATTGGCCAGGTTATAAGCGTAACGACGCGCCAACTCGGAAAACCCGGTTTGTTCGACATACTGCTGCACCGTCTCTTGCAATTGCTGCTGATAGTCGGAGTTATTACAGGCCGATGGTACACCTGCACCACCCAGTACACGCAACGTAAAACGCGCCCGCAAGGTGTCGGCATCGTTAGGCAACGTGGCAACATCCACTGTTTGCAGATTGGGTGACTGGATGGAGGCATCAAGCTTTGCCGGGTCCTGATCCTTCGTATTCAGACGATTGGAAATAGTGCCGCGCACGGACTTTTCACGCACGACTACTGCACTCCAGCCAGCACCTTTCGAGCGGTCTTCCCAGCGCCCTGCACTAAAAATGGCATCGGAGGGATCAAGCTTGCGTTCAAATGCCAGTACTGAAGCGGTTTTCAGATCATTATTAGCCATGTTAAAAACTCCTTATGTATTGCCATTAGCGGCGTTAGTGAGTGAGTCAGAATAGTGGTTGATACAACGATAAATGCCCTTGTCTAAATCGGTGCTGTGATGCCAAAGCAACTGCTGTGGCAGGGATAAGCGATGTGGGCTCATCCATTCCCCAATGGAGTAGAGGCTTTCAACAAAACGAAACGGTGTGACATCGTCGCGGGCATTCTCCACTTCGCCCGCCGCGTGCAGTGGTGACAATGCCGCATAACCTACCGGAATCGGCACCAGCCACCCACTCTTTTTGCGGATACCCCAGTGGGTCTCACCGGGCTTATCCGGATTCGGTTGGTTGGGTTCAATATTCAGTCGCGACAAATCAAGCAGGGCATCCAGCGCGGTGGCTTGCGGATTTTTAACGCGCAATTCTGTCAATTGCTCAAGCAGTCGATCCTCCCGCTGCACCAGGGCAAAACCGGGCAACAGACGACGGCGTAATTTGCGGAATACTTCGCCCTGTCCTTCCATGTCATCCGCCAAGGGCCAATACTGCGCCTCAAAACGTTTGCCTTCGCGCCGGGGCAAAATGCTGCCGCCTGCAAGGCGCATACTCTGTACTGCCGTCATCACATCCTCGGCGAAGTACTGTCCCTCTTTCGCAGACATGTAATCATTGACCGCGACAACCAGGCTGATCTCCATGTGGGTGCGGCCCTCTTCCACTAGCGCCATGGCGCCACCATCTTTACCGACGGGATTACGAGTCAGCCGGAAGACCTGCGTTCGTTTGCCCGCTGGCTGCGAGACTTGTGGTTCAAAGTGATGGCAAACAATCCCAACGCCGCCGAAGCCGTCATTAAGTGATGCAGAAAACCGACGCTCCAGCGCATGAACAAAGCCGGTAAAGGCAGTGGGTGACGGGAATCCCCATGTCAAAGGGCCAGAAATGGCGTTGGCGTTTTGCACCTGTAAGCGCGGTAACAGTATGAGTGCTGTGGGTTCAGTCATTGCTATCAATCTCCATTCGAATCATGCGCAGCTCTTTATCCAGCGTCGACTGCCACTCAAGAGCCTCGGCCTCTCCGAATGGCAATGGATTGCGAGAATCGGTGAGCCGGGCATTCAACCAATTGGCAAAACGTTTGCAGATGCCATCCTGCCATTCACCCCGCGCACGGACCGAGGCAAAGGTTTCATCTATTTCAGCCCGCCACGGATCGAGCCAGCACTGCTCATCCATGTTCAGGCGGCAATCCTGATG
>JAYUTP010000214.1:0-7389 GCA_043755075.1 Tenderia sp. (SeqCode) | reverse complement strand
ATGCTTAGCCTGATGCCGCTGTCGCTGCTGTTGGGCGGCACACTTGATTTTGGTCTGCTGGCCTCGGCGCTGTTGGGGTTGTTGTTGCTGCTCTCCTGCTTTGCGGCGGTCGGGCTCTTCATGTCGACACTGACCGATCAGCCAACCGTGGCGGCGATCAGCTCCTTTGGTGTGTTGCTGATGTTGTGGATTGTCGATTGGGCCGGTAGCGGTAGCACCGGCCAGGTCAGTGAGCTGTTTGCCTATATTTCGATCCTGCGCCACTTTGAATCGTTGTTGCGCGGCGTTTTTGACAGCAGTGATGTCATCTACTATTTGTTGTTTGTCACCTTCTTTATTGGTCTGAGCATCCGTCGTCTCGATGCTGACCGTTTGCAGCATTAAGGGATTGAAGTTATGAAAGTGACACAGAAATCACGGCGTCAGGTGCGGGTTCAGAACATCCTTTTTGTGGTGCTCTTTCTCGGTGTAATCAGCATGCTGGCGTGGCTTAGCACTCAGTATCGCTATCAGGCGGACTGGACTGCCAGTGGCCGCAATACCCTCTCCGCCGCCAGTGTGGCGGTGCTGGACGAGATGAAAGAGCCACTCAAGGTGCGCGCCTTTGTGGCGGATGTTGGGCCGCTGAAACAGCGCATCAGTGAGGTGATTGGCCGCTATCAGCGCCACAAGCCTGATCTGCAGCTGGAGTTTATCAATCCCGATACGGATCCCGATCTGGTGCGGCAACTGGCCATCACCATGAGTGGTGAGATGGTCTTTGAGTATCAGGGCCGGAGTGAAAAGGTCTCTGCCATGGATGAACAGGGCATCACTAACGTCCTGCAGCGGCTGACCCGTAGCGAGGAGCGTTGGTTGGTATTCCTCGAAGGGCATGGTGAACGTAGCCCTTTTGGTCAGGCCAATCACGATATCCAGACCTGGGCGCAAGAGCTGGAGGCCAAGGGAATGAAACTGAAGGGGCTCAATCTGGCGACTGAGTCAGTGATCCCTGACAATACCGCCGTGCTGGTGATTGCCGGGCCTCAGGTGAACTACTTGCCGGGTGAGGTGAAGTTGATTGAGGCGTATCTGCAACGCGGCGGCAATCTGCTGTGGCTGGCCGATCCCGATGGTCTGCATGGACTCGATGAGGTGGCGGCGCAGTTGGGCGTATCGCTGAAGCCGGGAGTGATTGTCGATCCAACCACGCAGATGTACTCCATCAACAATCCCACCTTTGCCATCGTGGGCGAGTACGGCAGGCATCCGGTGATACAGGGGTTTGATATTTTGACCATCTTCCCGATGGCGGCTGGGCTGGCGGTTGAGCCGCGTGCTGGCTGGCAGGGTGATAGCTTTCTGCTGACGACTGAAAATAGCTGGTCAGAGACGGGCGTGTTGGCGGGTGAGATCAACTTTGATCAGACCCAGGATATCCCCGGGCCGTTCAATATTGGCGTCAGTGTGACGCGCAGTCTCAATGGCGCTGATGCCGACCAAGAGAATGGCGAGCCGTCGGGCCAACAGCAGCGGGTGGTTGTGATTGGTGATGGCGACTTTCTCTCCAGCGCCTATCTTGGCAATGGCGGCAATCTCAATCTTGGCATGAACATCGTCAACTGGTTGAGTCGCGATGATCAACTGCTGTCGATCCCGACTAAGACGGCGTCTGATATTTCGCTTGATCTATCGAAAACAGACTATGCGATTATCGGCTTTGGTCTGCTGCTGGTGCTGCCGTTGATCCTGCTGAGCAGTGCGCTGGTGGTCTGGCTAAAACGGCGAAAGGCCTGATGTTGATGAGGCGATGAGGTGATGATGGCAATGAACTCACGTACGTGGCTCAATCTGGCTTTGGTGCTGTTGGTGACGGCGCTGGCGGCAGTGGTCTACTTTCAGCCCGGCAAAAAAATAGAGCCCGTGGCACCGCGGCTGACCACGCTCGATGCACAGCAGGTGAAGCAGTTGCGGCTCAGCAATGAGCAGGGTGAGGTTGTGTTGCAGCGTGTCGGCGAACAGTGGCAGTTACAGCAGCCGTTGACGCTCGCGGCCAACAAGTTTCGTGTTGACCGGTTGCTGCACTGGCTGACCGTCTCCAGTGTTCAGAGTTACGCCGTTGCCGGTTTTGACCTTACCAAATTTGGTCTTGACCAGCCGCAAGCAATATTGGTGGCCGATGGTTTGAAACTCCAGTTTGGAAGTCTCGACCCACTCAACCATCGTCGTTATCTGCTCCTGAATGATCAGATTCATCTGGTGGCGGAGAGTGATTTGACCGCGCCGACTTCACCCTGGAACTATTTTGTCGCGCCGACAATTGTGCCGACGGGCGCGCGTATTAAAGGCATCGCAATCCCGGGTTTGGGCGAGATCACTCAGGGCGAAAAGGGCTGGGACTATCGCGGCACGACGCCTCCCGCCTCTGCGGACGCCATGCAGAGTCTGGTGGATAGCTGGAGCAGCGCCCAAGCACTTTCGGTTGAGCCGGTTTTGCTGAGGGATGCTCACGAACAGGTGGTCATCACCTTTGCTGATGAACGGCCGCCGCTGACATTAATGTTGTCGCGTGGTGATGATGGGCTGGTGCTGATCCCCGTGGGTGTGGGCATCGAATATCACTTGAGCAGTGAGCATGGGGCGATGTTGTTGCAGTGGCCTGAGTCCATTTCTAATTTAATAGTGAACTAACCATTCCGGTTTCCCGTATGTCGGGTTACGCTACGCTAACCCGACCTACATAATTACTTTTGTTTTAATTTGGAATTGGAATGAGTCAGAGAAAAAGGTCGAGGCCGAGTAACCGTGCCTGAGTTGCCAGAAGTTGAAACGACGCGCCGTGGCATAGCCCCGCATATTGAAGGCGGGCTTGTGACGGAGGTGGTATTGCGCCGCCGCATGTTGCGTTATCCGGTGCCGCCACAGCTGTTGACTGATCTGCCCGGCAATGTGATTGAAGCTGTCGAACGGCGTGGCAAATACCTGTTGTTACGCACCGTAGCGGGCACCGTCATCATCCACCTTGGCATGTCGGGCAATCTGCGTCTGGTGGATGTCGCCGAGCCGGTACTGAAACACGACCATGTGGATATTGTGATTGATGGCAAGCGTTGTCTGCGCTTCCATGACCCACGCCGTTTTGGCGCGGTGTTGTGGTGTGATGGCGAGCCGCACCAACACGCCCTGTTAAGTACGCTGGGCCCTGAGCCGTTGGAAGACGGTTTTGATGCTGGGTATCTCTATCAGCGTTCGCGCAAACGTAAACTGGCGATCAAGCAGTTCATCATGGACAGCCACACCGTCGTGGGGGTGGGCAACATCTACGCCAGCGAATCACTCTTCCTCGCCGGCATCAAGCCGCAGACCGCCGCTGGCAAGGTATCGCTGCCGCGCTGTCAGCAGTTGGTGGCCTCGATTCAGCAGGTGCTTAACGCCGCGATTGAGCAGGGTGGCACCACGCTGCGTGATTTTGTCGATAGCGAAGGACGCCCCGGCTATTTTCAGCAGCAGCTCAATGTCTATGGCCGTGAAGATGAGCCGTGCCACCAGTGTGGCACCGCGATCAAACAGTTTCGCCAAGGGCAGCGGGCGACTTACTACTGTCCCTATTGCCAGCATTAGCGCATTGCCCCATTTCCCCTCATCGCTGTCATTGCGGGTTTGCTAGAATAACCGCCTTTAGGGCACCTCTAAAAACCCAATGTAGGGTGGGTAAGCGTTTTTTGCGTAACCCACCAAGCGTTGCATAGCAACACAACGCGTTTTTTAATGGGTGCCCGGCGACGAATTCAAAGGATCAAGATGACAGTACGTACCCGCTTTGCCCCCAGCCCGACCGGCTATCTGCACATTGGTGGCGCCCGCACGGCGCTCTTCTCCTGGCTCTATGCTCGCAAACATGGCGGCCGTTTTGTTCTGCGTATTGAGGATACCGATCTTGAGCGCTCCAGCGTTGAATCGGTGAACGCGATCCTTGAGGGCATGACTTGGCTGGGGCTGGAGTATGACGAGGGACCGTTTTATCAGACCCAACGCTTTGATCGTTATAAAGAGGTGATCGGGCAGCTGTTTGATCAGGGCCACGCTTATCACTGTTATTGCAGCCGGGAAGAGCTGGACGCCATGCGTGAGCAGCAGATGACCAACAAAGAGAAGCCGCGTTACGACGGTCGCTGCCGTCATCGTGCCGAGCCGCGCCCTGGTGTCGAGCCAGTGGTGCGCTTCAAGAATCCTACTGAGGGTGATGTGGTGATCGATGATCTGGTGAAGGGGCAAATCATCATCAGCAATCAGGAGCTGGATGACCTGATCATTGCCCGTTCTGATGGTACCCCCACCTATAATTTTTGCGTGGTGGTGGACGATGCTGACATGGAGATCGACTACGTCATTCGTGGCGACGACCATATCAACAACACCCCGCGTCAAATCAATATGCTTAAGGCGATGGGGATTGAACCACCCAAGTATGCTCACTTGCCGATGATTTTGGGCAGTGATGGACAGCGTCTCTCCAAGCGTCACGGCGCGGTGAGCGTGATGCAGTACCGTGAAGAGGGCTATCTGCCCGAAGCGCTGCTCAACTACCTGGTGCGGCAGGGGTGGTCTCACGGTGACCAGGAAATCTTCTCGCTGGATGAACTGATTGAGCTCTTCTCGTTGGAGAAGTGTAACCGCGCCGCCTCAACGTTTAATCCCGAGAAGCTGCTCTGGATCAATCACCAGTACATCATGAACAGCGATCCGGCCCATGTGGCGCATCATCTGAGTTACCACCTTGGCACGTTGGAAATCGATCCCACCACCGGCCCCAACATCATCGAAGTGATCAAGGCGCAGCGCGAAAAGGCCAAAACGCTGGTCGATCTCGCCAAGGTCTGCGAATTCTATTATCGTGACCCGCCGGGCTACGACGAAAAGTCAGCTAAAAAAGCCTTCAACGCCGATGCAGCGGCGGCACTGGCCAAGTTGCGTGAAGCGCTGGCCGCACTGACCGAGTGGAGCCGTGAGGCGATTCACGCCACACTGCAACAGGTAGTTGATCAGCTGGGGGTTGGTTTTGGCAAGGTCGGTATGCCAGCACGTCTGGCCATCACCGGCGGCGCGCCATCGCCTGATTTGGATTTGGTTATTCAGCTGGTGGGTAAAGAGGCAGCACTGCGGCGTATTGATAAGGCCATCGAGTTTATCAACGCAGCGGGCTAATGTGATTTTAGAGGAGTAGGTTGGGCTGAATGTAATGAAGCCCAACAGCAGGAGGGGGGAGTGAACCAATGCGTTACCGGCGGGCCGATGCAGGGGTAGGGTGGGCACGTCTTTTGTGCCCACGCGGAACAGTGGAACACTACAAATTGAATGAGTCGAGCAATTAATACCAACCACTCTTTTAACAGTACTATCACTCCGATATCATCACGATCGCATGGAATGTACTTTAACTACTGGGGTATGAAGGTTCTCTGGAGTCACGACATGGAGACCAATATCCGCGTGGGCACAAAAAACGTGTCCACCCTACTTGGCTATGAAAATGTTTTCTATTTTACGTTGGGGGTCACAAAAATCATGCAGCCGCTCGACATTTTTGACGAGTCCGATGATCTTGCCAAAGAGTTACAGGAAGTAATCGATTTACCTCTCTTCGACGATTCGCCAAGAATCCGAACGAGTGATGTTGCCTGCTCTCTTGCGCTGGAGCATTGGCACTCAGCAAGAGCATTGCTTCGTGCTGGCCTCTTACCCTCGGCGCTTGTGGTTCATCGCGCACAATTTGAGGCGCTCCTCCGCTCTATTTGGCTCACATACGCTGCTTCTGACGAGAGTGTTTCAAAGCTGACAGCGACCCTCTCGCTGGAATCCGAACAAAGGGCAAAGAACATGCCACAAGTTGATGAGATGGTACGTGGGCTGGAGAAAAGCGGGCCTTCACAAGCCTATGATGCACTCTTCCGTTTCAAAGATAACTCTTGGAAAGCACTCAATTCCTACGCGCACGCTGGCATTCATCCGATTCGCAGGCATCATGAGGGGTATCCGCTGAAGTTGCTTCATGATGTACTACGCAATACGAATGGATTGGCAGTCATGACATGCATGCAAGCAGTCGTACTATCCGGCCAACAGCCACTACAACGGACCCTGCTAGAGCTAGGTAGCAAACGTTCGGTGTGCATGCCACCAACGCTATGACAGCTAAGAAACAACGGAGTCACTTCTAACATTCCAACACTGGCCTAACTTTTCATTCAATACGGACTGGCTCGATAAAGCCAAGGGTGGGGGTGGGGTGTTGAATCTCGTACCAGATCTCGACATTTCACCCTCCCCCTAACCCCCCCCCTTATGCCCGCGGGTACTTCAAGGAGGGGGAATACAAGGAAAAATATAAGATGAGCGAAATAATAAACACTCCAACCAACTTCATCCGCCAGATCATCGACGAAGATCTGCGCAGCGGTAAACGCACCCAGGTGGCAACTCGTTTTCCACCCGAGCCCAATGGCTATCTGCACATCGGTCACGCCAAGTCGATCGTGCTCAACTTCGGCATTGCTGAGGATTATAACGGTACCTGTAACCTGCGTTTCGACGATACCAATCCTGGCAAGGAAAATATGGAGTTTGTTGAAGCGATCCAGCGTGATGTGCAGTGGCTTGGTTATAGCTGGGATGATCGTCTCTTTTACGCCTCTAACTATTTTCAAAATCTCTATGAATTTGCCGTGGAGCTGATCAAAAACGATAAGGCTTACGTTTGTGAGCTCAATGCCGAGCAGATGCGCGAGTATCGCGGCACACTTAAGGAGCCAGGCAAGGAGAGCCCCTACCGTAACCGCCCTGTCGAGGAGAATCTCGATCTTTTCGAGCGTATGAAAAGTGGCGAATTTGAAGACGGTGCCAAGGTGCTGCGGGCCAAGATCAATATGGCCTCACCCAATATCAATTTGCGTGATCCGGCGCTCTATCGTATCCGCCATGGTGTAATTCATCACCAGACTGGTGCCGAGTGGTGCATCTATCCGATGTATGACTACACTCACCCGATTAGCGATGCACTAGAAGGGATTACCCATTCGCTCTGCACGCTGGAATTTGAAGATCACCGCCCCTTCTACGACTGGGTGCTCGACAACATCTCTATCGATTGTCATCCGCAGCAGATTGAATTTTCACGCCTCAATCTTGAATACACCGTGATGAGCAAACGCAAACTCACCCAGTTGGTGAGCGAGGGGTTTGTGCATGGCTGGGATGATCCACGCATGCCGACATTGGCCGGCATCCGTCGTCGTGGTTACACTCCGGCAGCGCTACGGCTTTTCTGTCAGCGCATCGGCGTCACCAAGAGCGAAGGCACGATCGAGATGGAGCTGCTGGAGAACTGTGTGCGCGATGATCTGAACGCCGTTG
>JAYUTP010000213.1:0-4887 GCA_043755075.1 Tenderia sp. (SeqCode) | reverse complement strand
GTGAAACTTGCATTGTCAATTCTTGATTCGGATCGCACCCAGACCGAAAAGGCCGATGCACACTCGCAAAAGGCCAAATGGCTAGCCGAGCGCAGCACTGCCATTACGCAGATGATCAAGGAGTATGAAGAACGCGATTTCACCAAGGAAGACGCCGTACTCTGGTACCAAAATCAGTTAACCATGGTTAGCCAGCCGCTGGGCGGAGAACTGCCCTTCAATGAAAAAAACAGCAAAGTAATAAGCGCTCTACAACAGGATATCAACAAGGTGCTGGAGGAACGCAATCTGGCACAGGCAGATGTTGCGAAGGCCAAGATTGATATAACAAAAACCAAGGCGGAAATGGAAAAAAATGCTGCCATGAGCCAATCAGAAGCCAAGCAAAAATTGGCGCTGGCACAAAGCCAGCTCAGAGATGCTGAGGCAAAAACCGCTGCTCTATTAAGCCTCAGCAAAGAGGAGCAGGACAACCAGCAGAAAAAATTTGAACAGGAGCAGGCGCAGCAACGGAAACAGCACGAGCAGCAACTGGCATCATCCACCCAACAGCAGGAAGAAGCCGCACGCCAGCGGGAAGAGTCCGCACGCCAGGAACGCGAGTATGAGGCGCGTTTTGAAAAAGTGCAGTCGATGTTCGATGATAGCGAGGCCAATGTCTACCGTCAGCGCAGCAATGTGCTGATCTCGGCACAGGGTTTTAACTTCCCATCAGGGCAGAGCGAGATGACTGCTGATAATTTCCCGCTGATGAACAAGCTGATCCAGGCAATCAAGTCTTTTCCTAATCCTCGGATACAGGTTATCGGTCACACCGATTCCACTGGCAATGACAGCACCAACCAGCTGTTGTCCCAAAAACGGGCCGAGAAGGTGGCTAAGTTCTTCAAGGAAGTGGGGCATATCCCCGGTGAGCACATCAGTGTCGAAGGTCTTGGCGAAACAAAACCAGTTGCCTCCAATGAGACCGTTGCTGGACGCGCCGCCAATCGCCGTGTCGAGATTGTTATCGTCAACGAGTAAGCAGTGATTTTTCAATCACATTGTTGCACTTGAATTTAGAAAGGCCCCTATTTTTTGGGGCCCTTTTTTTGCGCTAACAACCAGAGGAATCAACGCATGTTCGGCACCCCAAAAAAATCACCGCTCTTCGCGATGCTGCTAGGTATGCTCTTCTCGTTCAACGCTGCGGCTTATAGTGTCGAACTGAGCAAGGATGACATCCAGCAACAGGTCAATCGCTATTTCCCGCTGGAACAGGCCACCCCACTCTCAAAACTCAGCTACTCCAACCCGGTGGTCATACTCAACCCCAGCACCAATCGAATCGGCCTTGAAGTGAGCATTCGTATCGAGGTGCCCGGCATACTACCTGTCGAAGGTCGCGGCCAGATTGACGGCAATCTGGAATACCGGCAACAGACCCAGCAGTTCTATCTGCACGATCCAAAGCTGACAAATGTGCGTTTTGCCAACAGCAGCCATGAGCTCGCCAGCGTTGTTCAGCAGATTGTCACCAACATCAGCCAACAAAGTCTGCCGCTGATCCTGGTCTATGACCTAAAGGACGATGACCTGCGACAGAAAATGGCAAAAAGTGTCATGAAAGCAGTCAGGGTTAAAGAGGGAAAAATCTATCTCGATTTGGAACTGCCTTGATCTAGCGCAGTCATGCACAAACGCCGTGGCTTAATCGCCGATCAGAATACGGCAGGTCTCCGTAGACCAAGCGATCGATTCGAGATAAGCATCACGAATGATATCGGCCGACAACTCACTGTTGAGCACTTCGTCCCATTCGCTGCATTCATAATGCAGCACGATGTCGAGGATCTTGCCGGGCACACCTTCACGCCGCAGCAGCGCGGCGTTGACCTCATCGGACATGGTGAGCATGCCAAGCACCTTGTCCATTTCCATGTCGAGCAAGGCGTCGAGCACCGAGAACAAGCCGACGGTAAAACATACCTCATCGGCTGAATAGCCCATCGCCTTGGCAAGGAGTTCACTCATCTTGGCACGCACTACGGCGGTGACCATCAACTCGGCGGGTTTATCGTCAATACGCGACAGCACCAGCAGAGTAGCCCAGCGTTTAATGACATTAGTGCCGAGGAAAATCACGGCACGCTGGATTGAGTCGACCGGCTTAGGCAAACCAAAGAAGGAGGAGTTGATGTAGCGCAACAGCTTGTAGCTCAGGCCAACATCGCGGCTGATCAGTGCCTCAAGTTTAGGCACCGTGACGTCCGGTTGCTGCAACTCGGCCAACAGCTGCACCAAGGCTATCTGATTGCTCGGGACGCGTTTGCGTTTGATAATTCGCGGACGGGAGAAAAAGTAACCCTGGAAGTAGTGGAAACCTAACTCACGGCAGACCTCATACTCCTCCTGCGCCTCGACCTTCTCGGCCAGCAGTTTAAGATGTTTGTATTCACTGAGTGTCGCCACATGGTGGCGCAGGTCATTTTCGCTCATGGCCTGAATGTCGAGCTTGACGATATTGGCCAGATTGAGCAGTGGAATCGCCTCCTCGCGGTAGATAAAATCATCAAGAGCGATGGTGTAGCCTTGCTGGGCGAGCCCAGTGATGCTCTGGATCAGCTCGTCATCGACCACCAAACCCTCCAGCACCTCGATCACCACCCTGTCACTTGGCAGCGGCAACGGATACTTGCCGGTGAGAAAACCGCGCGTGAGATTAATAAATGCCGTGCGACCGCCGACGAGATCATTGAGACCAATTTCGGTGAAGGCGTTGAGCAGCGTCTGGGAGGTCGCCACATCCCCTTCCCCATCCGCAATCTTGGCGCGGTTCTCTTCGTCGGAACGATAGAGCAACTCATAGCCAAAGACATGCTGGGTGCGGTTATAGATGGGCTGGCGGGCGATGAATATTTCCGGCATTGAGTAATCCACTTCCTGTTGTCACTGACGCATCTAATACATCGGCCGAATTATGTGATTCACGACACCTATTTGCAGAATATTAAGCCGACCGGTAGTCACACAGAATCAAATCAACAGCAGCGTCGCCAGACCTAAAAAGACCGAAAAACCAACCACATCGGTCACAGTGGTGAGCACGACCGAGGAGGAGAGTGCCGGATCAGCGCCAAAGCGGCGCATCAGCAGTGGGATAGTCGCCCCCGCCAGCGCCGCCATAATCAAGTTGATGACCATGGCGATACCAATAATGATGCCAATCATGGAATCACTGAACCAGAACCCCGCCACCACACCCACCACCAGCGCCCACAAGACGCCGTTAAGCGCCCCGACCGCCAGCTCCTTAACGAGAATGCGTTTGGCATTGGCCGAGTCGATATAGCCGAGCGCCATACCGCGGATCACCAGCGTCAGTGTCTGACTACCGGCAATCCCACCCATACTAGCGACAACGGGCATTAGCACCGCCAAAGCCACCACCTGTTGAATGGTGGCTTCGAAGAGACCAATCACCCACGAGGCAAGAAAAGCGGTGGCCAGGTTAATACCCAACCAGATGGCGCGGCGGCGCGAGCTGGTGATCACCGGGGCGAAGATATCATCCTCTTCATCCATACCGGCCATGCGCATGATCGAGTGCTCGGCCTCTTCGCGAATCACGTCAACCACGTCATCAATGGTAATACGGCCTAACAATTTATTGTCATCATCCACCACTGGCGCCGAGATCAGGTCACGTAATTCAAAGATCTCCGCCACCTCCCGCGCCGGCATCTGAGCCGGAATCGGGTCGATATCCTTCACCATCACCTTGCCGACACTCAGGCTCGGCTCTTTGGTCAGTAAGTCAGAGATCGAAAGCAGGCCGATGTAGCGGTCGGCGCGGTTAACTACCACCAGATAGTCGGTCATGCGTGGAATCTCACCACGCAGCCGCAGGTAGCGCAGCACCACATCAAGGGTGACATTGGGACGCACGGTGATGGTATCGGTGTTCATCAAACCACCGGCGGTATCCTCCGGGTAGGAGAGCATCGCCTCGAGCCGCTCCCGATCCTGACTACCCATTGACGCCAATACTTCATGGATGACGATATCGGGCAAATCTTGGAGGATATCCGCCAGGTCGTCGGTTTCCATGGCCTCGACGGCAGCCACCAACTCGGCCGGGGCCATCTGCCGGATCAGCTTGGCGCGGACATCATCGTTGACGTAGGTGAGCACCTCGCCGTCTTTGTCCGACTCCACCAACTCCCACACCAGCTCACGTTCGCTAGGGTGGAGGGATTCAAGCAAGTGGGCAATCTCAGCGGGGTAAAGCTCATTGACCATACGCCGGATATTGACCAGACGACCACTAGCCAAAACCTTGGCAAACCGCTGAAGGCGCGTTTGTGACTGTTCGTTGTCAGGAAAATCAGGCATGGGCACGGTCACTGGGTGGCGGCGAAGGAGAGCGGGAATTTTAAGAGGAATAAGCGCTTAGCGCCACTCTTTAATTGGCAAACGTGTTTTCTAACTATATGTTTGGAACACGGTTTGAAGGGGCTGTTGGGGATGTCAAGCAAGGTCTATGATGCCGGGCCCGACATCTTCACAGCCTGTGCACAGTGCCAAGGCGGCCGCTAACAATTCAACATCAAAACAGATGGTTAATAATAGCGCCGTAATACCAGCATGCCCTCAAGCAGCGGATTGACCGCGACCGGCCCGAAAAACCCCGGATTGATCGATGTATGATCCAGACCCTCGGGCAACAGCAACAGAACCTTGCCCTTCAGCGCCGTGTCCTCGCGTGTCTCCCACATGTTCAAAAATTGATGCCGGGTAAAACGCCGATTGCCCCAAGAGGGATCGGCCAAGCTGACACTGCCATCGGCGCCAATCCCGCGGATCACGGAAAAATGGTCATCACCGCGATAACGCAGATAGGCAATC
>JAYUTP010000212.1:0-4806 GCA_043755075.1 Tenderia sp. (SeqCode) | reverse complement strand
GGGGACGTGACGTGGTGTGGTGTGCGTGCGCAGAGTGGTCTTTATTTTAGCGATCAGCTCATCATTTAATCCTAACCCCTCGCGCAGTTTTACAAAGAGGATGATGCGCACATCATCACGCCACTGCTGGCCGATGGCGATGCTTTCCAGTACCTCCGGCAGCTGTTCCACCTGGCGGTAGATCTCCGCCGTACCGATGCGCACACCACCGGGATTCAACACCGCATCGGAGCGGCCATAGATGACCAGACCATCGTGTTCAGTTAGCTCGGCATAATCACTCTGGGCCCAGATGTTCGGAAAGCGTTCGAAGTAAGCCGCGCGATAACGCGCCCCATCTGCATCGTTCCAGAAGTAGATCGGCATCGACGGTGCCGGTGCCTCGCACACCAGCTCGCCCTGTTGGCGGCGCACTGCATGGCCAGCCTCATCGTAGACCGCCACCTTCATGCCCAGCCCACGACATTGCAGCTCGCCTTTATAAACCGGCAGCAGCGGATTGCCCAAGGCAAAACAGGAGACGATATCAGTGCCGCCAGAGATGGAGGCGAGCAGCAGATCGGACCTGATGTCGCGATAGACGTAATCAAATGACTCCGGCAGCAGCGGCGAGCCGGTGCTGAGGATGGCCCGTAGCGCACTCAGATCGTGGCTCTCTTTTGGTTTGGCACCACTCTTTTCCAGCTCCGTAAGATACTTGGCACTGGTGCCGAAGATAGTGATTTTCTCTGTCGCTGCATAATCGAACAGAATCGTTTCGCTGGGATAAAATGGCGAACCGTCATAGAGCAGCACAGTCGCCCCCGTCGCGAGCGAACTCACCAGCCAATTCCACATCATCCAACCGCAGGTAGTGAAGTAGAAGATGCGGTCTGACTCTTTCAAATCAGTGTGCAGCACCAGCTCTTTCAAGTGTTGCAGCAACGTGCCACCTGCACCGTGAACGATGCACTTCGGCATGCCCGTGGTTCCCGAGGAGTAGAGGATGTAGAGCGGATGGTCAAACGGCAGTTGTGCAAATTCAGTTTCAATTTCAGTAGCGTTGTCGTCAACGAAGTCGTGCCAATGAACTGAGTTGGGAAGTGAAGTGATGTCAGGGCGCTGATGTAGATAGGGAATAAGAATCACACGCTCCACACTTGGCAGTTGCAGTGCAATTTCAGCCACCCGTGCCAGTGAGTCGATCGGCTTGCCTTTAAACCAGTAACCATCGGTGGCAAAGAGCAGCTTTGGTTCGATCTGGCCAAACCGTTCCACAGCACCGCTCACGCCAAAGTCCGGCGAACAGGAAGACCAGATAGCCCCGATGCTGCTCGCCGCCAGCATCGCAATAATCGCCTCCGGCATGTTCGGCATAAAACCCGCCACACGATCACCCACCGTGATGCCATGGGCACGCATTGCCGCCGCCAGTTGCGCCACCTGCCGGTAGAGTTGGCGGTAACTGAGCTGGCGTTTGATCTGGTCTTCACCCCAAAAGATCAACGCCGTTTTGTCATCACGGCGGCGCAACAGATTTTCAGCAAAGTTGAGCCGTGCCCCGGTGAACCACTTCGCCCCCGGCATCTTCTCGCCATCCGTCAGCACAGTGCTCCACGGTTGCGACGACCGCACCTCACAAAAGCGCCACACGGCCGGCCAGAACTGCTCCGGCTGATCGATGGACCACTGATAGAGTTGGTTATAGTTTTTTATGTCGAGCACAAGGTCGCAATTCACCTCAGACATAAACTGGCTCAGGTTGGCATCAGCAATGCGTTGTGGCGACGGACTCCAGAGAGGCTGGGTCATGGTGATTCCCGTTTGATGGATCTCTTAACTATATAGATCGTATGAATGGAGGTATTCTGAACCTGACCCACGTCACTAATTGGTATTCCACGACATGAAACAGATTATCTCCGCCGACAATCCCCAGTACAAACAGTTGAAAAAGCTGGCGACCAGCGCTCGCGAGCGGCGCACGTGTGGCCAGACGTTGCTCGATGGCGTGCATCTATTACAGGCGCTGGCGGATGCGGGCGGTGTGGTTGATTTGATTATCGTGTGTCAGGGCAGTGGTGGTGATGCGCAGATTCAGCGCTGTATTGAACGCTTTGCCAGTGCGCTCTGTATTGAACTCGGCGCAGCGCTATTTGATGCGATCTCGCCGGTCGAGACGCCGGTAGGCATTCTGGCACTCTACACCATTCCGCAGTCTGACCAGACCACGCCCGAGTTTGCGGTGTTGCTGGAGAACATTCAGGACCCCGGCAACATCGGTGCGATTTTGCGCACGGCAGCCGCAGCGGGAGTGAATGCGGTCTATCTTTCTAAAGGATGCGCCGAGGCGTGGTCACCCAAGGTATTGCGAGCCGCGATGGGGGCGCACTTTGTATTGGCGATTCATGAACAACAAGAGATGCAGCAGCTTTGCGGCCATCTGCCAACAGTGATCGCGACGCACCTAGATGCCGAGCAGTCGCTCTACGATCTCAACCTGCATGGCCCGGTGGCGTTTCTGTTTGGCAATGAAGGGGCGGGGTTGAGTCGTGAACTGGCTGAGTGCGCCACCAATCTTGTCCGTATCCCGATGCCGGGCAAGATGGAGTCACTCAATGTGGCAGCAGCAGCAGCGATTTGTTTGTTTGAATGGGTGCGGCAGGCCCACGCCTGATCGGTAGACACTCTTTTACAGTGTAAAAAAACAGAGCGTGTTAACGTAATAGGGCGTCAGTAACTCGCCGAGGTATAGCGTTATGGATGTTGTTGCAATCATCGCTCTCAGTATGGGGGCCGCTTGGGCCAGTGGCATCAATCTTTATGCCGCTGTGTTTGTGCTGGGTTGGCTTGGCAGCACCGGCAACCTGATGTTGCCCGAGGGGTTGCAGATCTGTAGCGATCCGATGGTGATGGCTGCCGCCGGGGTGATGTATTTCATTGAATTTTTTGCCGACAAAATTCCCGGTGTTGATACGCTGTGGGATTCGATCCACACTTTCATTCGCATTCCCGCCGGGGCAATTTTGGCGGCGGGTGCCGTTGGGGATCTGGGACAGGGGGCGGAGCTGACGGCGTTGCTGCTGGGTGGCACTCTCTCTGCCGCCAGCCACGCCACTAAGGCGGGCAGCCGGGTGTTGATAAACACCTCGCCTGAGCCAGTGACTAATTGGCTTGCCTCGATCACTGAAGATGTCGCCGTGGTGGTTGGTTTGTGGACGGCGCTCAACTATCCGCTGCTTTTTATCGTGGCGCTGGTGGTCATGATAGCGCTGATGATTTGGCTGTTGCCGAAGCTGTGGCGCGGCATCAAGCTGCTGTTCGCTAGGATCACCAGCCTGTTTACAAGTGATGTGCCCGCACTACGCGGCGAACAGCCGCCGCAGTTGTCACGCCCGGATTTGGATGAACGGTAGTCAACGATTAATCGTCATCGTGAAGCGGCGCCACGCGCGCCACTTCCGCCAGTGAAGTCAGGCCGTTGGCTACCTTTTGAATACCGTTGATACGCAGTGGCCGCATGCCCTCTTTTTGCGCTTGCAGGCGGATGGCGGCGACATCACCTTCACTGGCATGAACCAGCCGTTTGATCGCGCCCGACATTAGCAGCATCTCGTAGATGCCGCTGCGGCCAATGTAGCCGGTGTTACGGCACTCGGCGCAACCGACAGGACCCATCACCTGTTCGGGGATGACGCTCTTCCACGGGCGGCTCAATGACTTCCATAACTCCTGATCTGTATTGACCGGCTGCTTGCAGTGCGGGCAGAGGGTGCGCACTAGCCGCTGTGCCACCACGCCAAGCAGCGAGGCGCTGATCATGTAACGTGGCACGCCGATGTCGAGCAGGCGGGTGATGGCTGAGACGGCATCGTTGGTGTGCAGCGTGGAGAGGACGAGGTGGCCGGTCTGCGCCGCTTGAATCGCCATCTCGGCGGTCTCCATGTCGCGAATTTCGCCCACCATGATGATGTCCGGGTCCTGGCGCAATAGCGCCCGCACACCGCTAGCGAAGTCGAGATCAATGTTGCGGTGCACCTGCATCTGGTTGAACTCTGGCACCACCATTTCGATCGGGTCTTCGATGGTGCAGATGTTGATTTCCGGCTTGGCCAGATATTTGAGTGTCGAGTAGAGCGTAGTGGTTTTTCCCGAACCGGTCGGGCCGGTAACGAGGATGATGCCGTTGGGCTGTTTGATCATCTGCTGCCACTGCGCCTCTTCGGTTTTGTTGAAACCGAGGGCGGAGAAGTTTTTTACCAGCACATCAGGATCGAAGATACGCATCACCATCTTCTCGCCAAAGGCAGTGGGCAATGTTGATAAACGCAGCTCCACCTCATCACCATTGGGGGCGCGGGTTTTCAAACGGCCGTCGAGTGGGCGGCGCTTCTCCGCCAGATCCATGCGGCCGAGAATCTTCAGGCGGCTGGTGACGGCCGACATGATAGTGGCCGGCAGCTGATAGACCAGATGCAGCATGCCGTCGATGCGAAAACGGATGTTGCCCTTGTCGCGGCGCGGCTCGATGTGAATGTCACTGGCGCGTTGATCAAAGGCGTATTGCAACAGCCAGTCAACAATGCTGACGACGTGTTGATCGTTGGCATCAAGGCTGCCCTTCTTGCCCAGCTCCAGTAGCTGTTCGAGATTGCTGATGTCGCCCGCTGCCGCTGCGCCGCGCTGATCAGCTGCCCCGGTGATCGAACGTGAAACGCTGTAGAACTCGCCGATGTAGCGGCTGATGTCGGCTGGGTTGGTCAGCACCAGGCGGATCTCCTTGCGCAGCATACGCTCGAGTTCATCCATCCAGCTGGTGTAGTAGGG
>JAYUTP010000211.1:0-6485 GCA_043755075.1 Tenderia sp. (SeqCode) | reverse complement strand
GTCCACCACAGACCTGGCATACCACCCATCATGTTGTCATAACGGTACATCTCTTCAGGAAGACGGGCGTACCACATAATCAGATACTGAGTGAAATAGAGGTAGGTCCAGAGGATTGTCATCGCCAACATGAACTGTGCCATATAGTTGAAGATGTAGCCTTGTATGCCAGTCACCAACTTGCCTGATCGATTCAGGAGGAAAATGAAGACCGTGAAAAAAGCCAAGAACATCTGGAAGTTGCTCTGAAAATGATATGCGCCATAACTGGCACTGTGCCAACCACCAGCCTGCGTCATCTCGAAGTCCCACGCCACCATTGTTCCGTAAGAAAAATAGAAAAACGGGATCATCAGGGCAATATTGCGGAAGCGTCGTTGCGCTGCATAGGAACTATCAACAGATGCCTCATGCTGCCACTTGATAAACAGCAGATAAAGCCCCGCAACGACTAAGAAACCAATTATGTTTCTCGTAACCAGGAATGTGTAGTTATGCCAGCCAGATAAATGATGCTCAGGATCATTCGCCAGCGCCAGCCATGGGAACGCCGACTCACCGGCAGCCAATATAATCAGCATCAGCACAAAGGCAATTGGAAACAGCACCGCCAACGAACATGCCAAGCCACGCACCGGGAAACGCCATTTAGCATTACACAGATGCAAACACGATATAAAGGTCACGCCACCCAAAGCCAAGTATAGCACTAATATAAAGTTGGTTATTATAACCGACCAAAAGCCGAAGTTTTCCATGCTACCCCTCGTAATCTATGGAGTTAATATTCTATTACTTAGCCGCAGTAGTGCTGGCAGCTGCCGCATTATCTTGAACCAGACCATGCTTAACATAATTGACAACATGCCAGCGCTCTTCAACACTCAAGTCATTTGAACCGCGCCTCGCCTGAGGCACACCGTAGGCAGGCATTACATAACTGCCAAAGGTGATCGTGCCCCAAACCCAGCCTGCGCTTAGGTTTTCCTGAACGTAACTGTCAGTCAGTGCAATTGCACCAATCTTGCCACTGACCGGAGAATCTGCTGCGCCGGTCAACCCATGACAGGCTGCACAGTAGATCTTGAACAGAGTACGCCCCGTATTAAGAGACTCTGATGAGACAGCAATCGGGTTGACCATTTCGCGAGTTTCCTCACGACTGGCAACCTTGGTAGGAATGCCGGTCACAGGGATCGAGCGACTGGGAAAAGGAACCATGGTCCCTTCTTGTGCTTTGATGCTTGGCTGATTCATCATGTCAGTCGACCACGGCCAAGCCAAGGCCACAGCAGGCATCATCAATGCGCAAGCAATTACACTCTTCAACCTCATTGCGACACCTCTTCGCGAATTTCCAGCACCTTGTGCTTTTTGAACAGTTCCTTGATCGGATTGACGTTCTTCTCATCCAGCTCCAGCAATACACCTATCTGGTCAAGACTCACCTTCTCGGAGTAAAGCGGATGACGTCTAGTAAACATCCGCGCATTGATCATAAAGCCAATTACGGTCGAGATAACCCCGAAGAGGATCATCATCTCGTAAGACAGAGTGACGAGCGGCGGAATAGTTATTATCGACTTGCCACCCTGCGGCTGCACCAAGAAGCTCGCTTGAGCAGAAGCAAGGAACAGGAAACCGAAAGTCATACCAAAAATCGCACCAAACAGCGTGAATTTCGGCACCGGTGAACCACGATCCCCCAACACCTCATCAATCTCAGGATGCTCGATAGGTGACTTCACTGTGACGTCATCTACAGAAACGCCCGGGATCGCGTGGTTGCGGATCTCGGCAATGGCGGCAAACGCTTCTTCGAAGTTACTAAACAATCCCATGACATGATAGCGTCTCATGGTCAAACTCCCTTTGTATTTGGCGCACTGTCAGGCTGCGAGTCGCTGGTACGATTCTCCAGTGAAACAGCCAAATCGGGTTCATGCGCTCTTCGGCGGTGATACACCATCTCTTTAACTTCATACATCGAAACACACGGGAACACCTTGACAAAGATCAGGAACAGCATGCCGAACCAGCCAACACTGCCAAACACAATTGCCCACTGCACCACGCTAGGCCACACAACTGACCAAGCAAACGGCATATAATTATGTGACAGTGTTGGTCCCACAATCATCCAGCGCTCCATCCACATTCCCAGGTTAAGCAGCAGTGATACCACAAACAAGGTTGGCAGGTGCTGGCGCACCTTTTCGAAGGCCAGCGCGAACGGCATCACTATACCTAAGAAGAGCATCATCCACCAGAACGGGGCATATGGACCACCAACAAACTTCCACATCAACAGCTCTTTGGCAACCATGTCATGACCATACCAAGTAGCCGCAAATTCAACCAAATTCAAATATGTCCAGACCATGGCGATGGCGAAGGTCAATTTGCAGAGCTTCTCCATAATCGGGATGGTCATGTACTCTTCGAAGCGGAAGAAATAGCGAAAGATTATAAACAGGGTAATGATCGCCGCACAACCTGAGTACAACGCACCCGCTACAAAGTAGGGTGGAAAGCTGGTGACGTGCCAAGCCGGCTGGAGCGACATCGCGAAGTCTGCCGATACAATGGAATGTACCGACATCGCCAACGGAACCAGGAAACAGGCCATCAGTAGATAGAGGCGGCGGAAGTGACGCCACTGACGGTCGTCACCCTGCCACCCCAGCGACAACAGGGTATAGAGTTTCTGGCGCCAACCACGAGCGTTGTCACGGCAAATCGCCAGATCGGGGATCATACCAATATATAAGAACACGGCAGACGAAGTCAGGTAGGTGGAAATCGCAAACGCATCCCATGATAACGGCGACCGAAAATTAGGCCAAATCCCCCGATCACTAACGTAAGGCAATACCCAGTACAAGTTCCAGACACGCCCCAAGTGGATCATCGGGAAAATACCCGCAGTCATCAGCGAAAAGGTTGTCATCGCTTCAGCGAAACGGTAGATCGGCTTGCGCCAGTCAGCATGAATGAGATGAAGAATCGCCGACAATAGAGTTCCAGAATGACTCATGCCAATCCAGAAGACAAAGGTGGCAATATACAAGCCCCACATCTGCGACCAAGTAAGGTTGGCTGGTCCAAGCCCTACCTGATACTGATAGATCTCTGCCACTACCGCGCAGCTAACCATCGCCAAGCAGGCAACCAATGCCAACCAGTAACCCATTCGTGGATTTTCCATGCTTCGCAGCACATCCACGTTAATCTTTGCCCAAGCTATACTTTCATCAATATCTTTTGTTTGCTTTGTCCAATCTATATTTTCATTAATATCTTTTGTTTGCATAGGTCACACCACTTTAATATTTGTATGGCCATACCGATCCGGATGGATCAGGCTTCGCGCACCCGGTCGAGATACAACACGCATGGATCGGTATTCAAACCCTCCAGCACCCGATAACCACGCAGCTCTTTATTTTCTTTGTTCTGCTTGAATTTACCCAACTTAACCTGATGAGCTTCCCACGTTTTACTCACCCTGGATTCTTTATCCAGCATATCGCCAAAGACAATCGCCTGAGTCGGGCAAGTCTGAGCACAGGCAGTGATCACATCACCATCCGCCATCTTACGACCTTCCCGCGCGGCATCATCTTTACCAGTGCGTATTCGTTGTACACAGAAAGTACACTTCTCCATCACCCCCTTATCACGAACACTCAGGTCAGGATTGAGTTGCATATGCAGCGGTGCAGGCCATGAATCTTCGTAGTAAGAGTAAAAATTGAAGTAACGCAGACGATACGGGCAGTTATTAGAGCAATAACGAGAACCAATACAACGATTGTATACCTGTGCATTAAGACCATCAGGAGTATGGTAGGTAGCCGCCACCGGACAAACCGGCTCGCAGGTCGCCGCATTACACTGCTGGCACATCATCGGCAGCACACTACCACCACGCTCATGAAACTCCTTGTCGTCGCCGCCAATATCAGGCTCATCCCAGTAACGCTCCAAGCGCAACCAGTGCATCCCCTGGTTTTTGGACATACGGTCTTTACCTACAGTGGCCAGATTGTTTTCAGCATAACAGGCAACTGAGCAAGCATTACAACCAGTGCACTTGTTCAAATCAATAGCCAAGGCCCACATATGCTCGTACTTGTGGTGCCCCCCATCTTCGTGGGTTTTGCGATAATCGGACCAATTTTCAAGAACATTCTTAAGCGACATCGGTGCCTCCTTCAGTCCTTCTGAAAACATCGGCTGTTACGGTGCCAACCAATTTGCGGCCCACCTGTACCTCACTGCCACCTAGACGCGGCAGCTTGGCATGTTTGCCAGTTTTGGTAATGCGAACACGAGTAGCATGACTTGCCAGCTCACCACTATTCTCATCAACAGCTGGGCTCAGCAGCTTGAGCACATTGACACCCACACCCTTAGCATAACGCCCATAAGCTTCGTGCCCCTGTCCCATAGGGATAGCAACCACATCAGGATGAACACCTTTGAAGATATAGACCTGAACTTCAACTGCGCCCTGAGCTGACTCAACACGAATGAAGTCACCCTCCTTCACGCTCAGCTTTTCAGCGGTCTTGGGATGAAGCTCCGCCCATGAATCCCAGAAAATTTTACTGACCTGATCCGGCGCCTCTTGTAGCCATGGCAGATTGGCATTGCGGCCATCCCACATATTTTGATGCACAGAAGGAACCAGGTGCATTGGATAGTCTGACACTGACTGATAACCCACCTGCCCAAGATCACCAACAGCACTCTTCAATGACGCACTACCTGCAGAGGCCTTTATGACACCTAGCTGCAAAGTACTTGCCCAAAAATCATCATCACCCTTTCCGTTCTTGACGGAAGCAGGCATAGACTTCAGCGCATTACGCAGATAGGCATAATAATCATCAAAATTTTCATAACCTTGGACGCCGTGATGCTTAAGCATGCCCAAGAGGATGTCGCCAATTGCTCTAGTTTCAGGATACAGCTGCACCATCAGCGGTTGTGACATGCTGATAACCGCCTCTTTGGGCTGATAAGGTGCGACATGAGTACCCCACTCCTCATATGAAGATGAAAGTGGCAGAACCAAATCGGCCATCATAGTGGTCTCATCTGGGAACATAGACAAAGCCACTTTGAATGGAATCTTTGCCAGTTTTTCAGTTAAAGACAGATGGTTTGGCGCGGTATAGACCGGATTAGCACCATAGAAGAAGACCACATCAAAGCGACCTTCATCAGCAGCCTTAGCAAAGTCGAGCATTGCACGACTATTACCCGCACGGGTACGAAGATCATCAAACACAGCTGAATTTGATGCTTCAATCGTCTTTCCAATATTATCCAAAAGTACGTTAAGCATCATGATGGCCATGGCATTCTGGAAACCATTCACATGACCATGAGCAGACCCACCAGAAAGCACAAGACTCGGTGAGCGTTCTTTAAGATAAGTGGCAATGCGGACAACAGTATCGTCACCAACACCCGTGATATCCGTCACCTTATCAGCGCCATACTGCGCGATGGCATCACGCTGGGCCTGTGAAAGATTGCTGCCATCAACTTGATGCTTAGTCAGCAGCACGTTGGCTATACCCAACGCTAGCACACCCTCGGTGCCAGGACGCGCAGGAACCCACAGATCTGCATTCATGCCGGTCATAGACATTTTTGGCTCGACCTGAATCAGAACTCCACGATCTCCCGAACGAAATTGGGCATATTCCTGCGAAAAATGGACTGGAGAGAGCCATGTACCAAGGAAATCCGCACCAAACGACAACACTGCCTTAGCTTTACTCAGGCGATAACTTGGCACTGGATCGCCTAGCACCACTTCATTCACAGCCTCACCAACAGCGTTATTTACCGCCTCGTATGCGTAGTGTTCACCGCCCCATGCGTTTTTCAGGGCTGACAAAAGCACCGCTTGATGACCGCTCACAGTACCAGTAAACCAAGCACTACGACCAGCCGCTACCTTCGATGCCTTTTCCTGCACTAGCTTCCACGCTTCATCCCAGCTAATAGGCACAAGCTCACCGTTTTTGCGCGCCATCGGCTGGATAATTCGGTCAGGATTGTAATGAACCTGTACGCTGGCCTGACCCATTTGGCACAATCCAACACCATTCAATGGCGATTCTGGATTACCCTCCAACTTAAGCAGACGACCTTCACGTATACGCCCATGCACACCACACCCAGAGGGGCACTGTTGGCAGGTAGAGGCATACCACACCCCAATTCCAGGGATCACATACTCTTCAGGCGCAAGATAGGAGACAACTTTCTCCTTGCCTTCCTCAAGGGTGACGGTTGTCGGCGCATCGCAACCACTCAGGGCTGCCGCACCAACACCACCCAGACCCAGGTACTTCAGGAAGTCCCTGCGGTTGACATCGTTACCACTCATAACAATTCATCCGTTGTTTAGTTAATCGTGCTGACCAGATCTCAAGGATCACAGGCCCACCCAGTTACTTATG
>JAYUTP010000210.1:0-2431 GCA_043755075.1 Tenderia sp. (SeqCode) | reverse complement strand
GTACGATTACGCTGACGCTAATCGCACCTACGGCCCTGGAACGTGCTGGCGATCACGCCAAAAACATGTGTGAATACATCATCTATCTAGTATAAAGGTAAAAACGTCAGGCACATCAGCGTTGAACAGATGGAAGAAGAGCTACATCGATAACAACTGTTTTATTCGGGTAATAGCCGTTCATTTTTCTGGTCGATAGGTCTGCGTCAGACCCAAAGCGGACGGTCGAAATTGCTAACGGAAACGTCGGCAATACGGTGGTGAATGGCCACATGATTGACTGGCACGATGAATGCTTTGTGTAAAGAGTCTTAACAGGGCCATATTGCAAACAGTGGAAATTTTAAAATAAAACTAACCACTTTTGATCACTATCAACAATTCAATAAAGGGGTGAAAATGTCAAAACTATTTTTTTCAATATCTATGCTCTTGGCTTCTTTTTTCCAAATGAGCGCTGCCGTGGCTCAACAAAGTGGAAGCACCACGAGCAGTGTCATATGCCATCATGTTTCTGGAGGTTGCTTTCGAAATACTTTCGTTTACGTCGTCCGCATTGATGGCTCAGGATATTGGCAATTAGTCTCGACGGTTTATGTTGGTCAGAGAAACCTTCTTGATGCGCTGGAATAGTTGATAATAAAAAATTGATAGGCAGTTTTTTCAGACTGCCTACGGCCTCAGTGCCTGTAGTATTAACAAATACTTGGCTACCAATCTATTAAAGCTACACAGAAAGTTCTGGTGCGAAACTAAAATAGATTTTATCTATCTGTTTAAAATTGGGTGCATCGTGTTTTGGGCAAGCGCGTTGGATATAATTTCTGCATGTTGAGTCATCAGTCGTAGCGAGCAGTCAGCTGCTTAATGATGAGAGTGGTGTTGTCGCGCCACCCACGGCATACCATGCTATCTCTGAACAGGAGCTGGGGGAGCTGAGCCAAAGGTAAGCGCGCCCGAGACGATAACCTGTTCACGTTGCTTTGGCGCGGCGGCATCATGGTTTAAACTGTGTGCAATTTAAAAACAGCGGCAATAACAGGAGATTTTCAGTGAGCAATAATACTACGCAATTCCGGATCGAAAAAGACAGCTTGGGCGAGGTGCGTGTTCCCGCCGATGCGTGGTACGGTGCCCAGACTGCCCGCGCGGTAATCAACTTTCCGATCAGTGGCCGCCGCCCCGATGCCGATTTTGTCAAAGCCCATGTGTTGATCAAACGCGCTGCCGCTGTCGCCAACAATCAGCCCGGCTGGCTCGATGATGCCATGACCGGGGCGATTGTCGATGCCTGCGACAAGATCCTCGCCGGTGAGTATATCGATCAGTTCGTCGTTGACCGTTTCCAGGCCGGTGCCGGTACCAGCCACAACATGAACAGCAACGAGGTGGTGGCCAATCTCGCCAACGTCGCACTGGGCGGTGCCAAAGGCGTCTACACGCCGATCAACCCTAACGACCACGTCAACATGGGGCAGTCCACCAACGACACCATTCCCACCGCCTTGCGTGTTGCCGCGTTGATGAAGTTGCCGCGTCTGCTGGCAGCGGTCAACGCCATGGCCGACGAATATGCCCGTATCGGCGTTGAGGAGATCGACACCGTTAAATCGGGCCGCACCCACTTGCAGGATGCGGTGCCCACCACCATTGGCCGTGAATTCAGTGCCTACGCCTGGACCCTGCGCCGCGCCGCCCGCAACATCGAGGCGTGCCGCGATGGCCTGTGTGAACTCGGGTTGGGCGGCAGCGCCGTCGGCACCGGACTCAACACCTCGCCCGACTACGCCAATCGCGCCGCCGCTGAACTGGCGCGGCTGATGAGTGAAAATATCCGCCCGGCCGATGATCTGGCGGCGCAGATGCAGTCAACCCACGACATTCAACGCCTCTCCTCATCCATCCGCGATCTCACCCTTGAGATCACCCGCATTAGCAACGACATGCGCCTGCTCTGCTCAGGCCCGCGCACCGGCATCGGCGAAATCCAGCTGCCACCGGTGCAGCCCGGCTCCTCCATCATGCCCGGCAAGGTCAACCCGGTGATGTTCGAAATGCTCAATCAGGTCTGCTTCCAGGTGCTGGGGCAGGATGCGGCGATTGGCTACATGACCCAGGCCGGCCAGCTCGAACTCAACGTCATGATGCCCGCCATGGGCTCAGCCCTGTTCGATCAGATGGAGTGGCTCACCAACGCCATCAACGCCACCACCGAGTTCAACCTCAAGGGGTTGAATATCGACCGCGAGCGCTGCAAGGAGTTTCTGCATACCAGTTGTGCCCTAGCCACCCTGCTTAATACCAGTATCGGCTACATGAAGGCCGGTGAAGTGGCCAAAGAGTCAGAGAAGAGCGGTCGCCCGGTGCGTGACATCGTTGCCGAACAGGGGCTGATGAAGGCCGATGAGTTTGATGCGCTGGTACTCAAGGC
>JAYUTP010000209.1:0-2494 GCA_043755075.1 Tenderia sp. (SeqCode) | reverse complement strand
CGCACTCTCCCCCATCATTAGCTGGCAGGATCGCCGTCAGCATCAGTGGCTAAAGCAGTTTGTTGCACACAACACAGCAATTCATCACAAAACTGGCCTCTTTCTCTCGCCCCATTACGGTGCCAGCAAGTTGCGCTGGTGTCTGGATAATATCGACAGTGTGGCGGCCGCTTTTCAAAAAGATCGACTCTGTACTGGATCACTGGCCAGTTTTCTCGCCTTTCGTCTGTTGCACGAAAAACCATTTTGCATCGATCCCGCCAACGCCTCGCGCACACTGCTGTGGAATCTCCACCACAACAACTGGGATGATGAACTATGCCAACTTTTTGGTGTGCCGCAGCAGATCCTGCCACGCTGCACTCGCAGCCATGAAACATTTGGCCATCTTGTTATTGATGACTTAACACTGCCACTCATTATTATCACCGGCGACCAACCTGCCGCGCTTTTTGCCTGGGGTAAACCCAAAGACTCCACCTATATCAACATTGGCACCGGTGCCTTCATCCAGCGCCCTGTTACTGCGCCGCAACAGAGTGAAAACCTGCTCAGTGGCATCGCCTATCTCGATGATGAGCTACGCTGTTACACACTGGAAGGAACTGTAAACGGCGCTGCCCGCGCTTTGCAATGGTTTGCCCAGGAGCAAGGGACTGATGATCTGGAACAGCGACTGCCAGAGTGGTTAAAAAGCGGTGATAAACCTGCGCTATTTATCAATGGTATTTCAGGATTGGGGTCGCCTTATTGGGTGGCGAATATGCCATCACGCTTTATCAGCAGCGACAAGACAGAACCATCCATTAAACAGCAGGCGCTGGCGATTGTTGAAAGCATTGTCTTTCTCATCACGCGCAATCTGGAGGAGATGGAGATAAGTCTACCCGCCGCCACCGAGCTGCGAGTGAGTGGTGGCCTCGCCAATCTTGATGGACTCTGCCAGCGGCTGGCGGATCTGAGTGGCAAAACAATCATCCGCCCCGCCACCACCGAGGCAACAGCGCGAGGGCTGGCGTTCCTCGTTGCCAATCGACCGACCTGCTGGCACGTTGCCGAACATGAAGCTAGATTCATACCTGAAAAAAACCCTGCATTGCAGCAGCGCTATCAACGCTGGCAAGCGCTACTGCGGCAAGAGGTTGCCCGGCTCCCATAATAGCCTCATCATTCTGCTGTCATCACCCTGCCCCTTATGAAATAATAGAACACGTCTAACGAAGCAAAAAGCAGGTAACCCGCCATGATCGTCATTCTCAAGCCAAGCATCGATAAATCGAGTGCTGACTACACCAACCTCATGGATTTCCTCACCAAACTACCTGGCATCCAGGTTCGTGTTCATGAGGAGAAGGGCTCACAACAGGTACTGACCGAACTCTATCTGGTGGGTGATACCAAGAGCCTGGACCAGGATGACATCAAGTGCCTGCCGGGTGTTGAGCGGGTGGTACGCATCTCGCAGGAATACCGCGTATTGGGTCGCCACAAGGATGCCAATCGCATTACTCACTTTGAATACAACGGCGTCACCTTCAGCCAGGACAACCTGCATATTTTTCCCGGCCTTTGCGCCGTTGATAACCCGACCCACGTCGAACAGATGATGAAGGCATGTCAAGAACACGGCCTGGAAACCACTCGCATGGGTGCCTACAAACCACGCACCAGCCCCTACGCCTTTCAGGGTCACGGCGCCAGCTGCCTGCCGTATGTCTTTGAGCTGGCGGGCAAGTACAGCATCAAAGTCATTGCGATGGAGGTGACCTGCGAGCAGCACGTCACCGAGATTAGAAATGCCCTGGAGGTGACCGGTCACCCTACTGGCGTAATGTTGCAGATTGGTACTCGCAACACCCAGAACTTCGAACTGCTCAAGACCGTCGGCCGCCAACAGGAGATGCCGGTGCTGCTCAAACGTGGCTTTGGCATCACGCTGGAAGAGTCATTGAACGCGGCCGAGTATCTGGCCAGTGAGGGTAACCGTAAGGTAGTCTTTGGTCTGCGCGGCATGAAGAGCAACATGGGTGATCCACACCGCAACTTTGTTGACTTCGCCCACGTGCCGGTAGTCAAACGCCTCACCCGTATGCCGGTCTGCATCGATCCGTCACACTCGGTTGGTAGCCGCGACTACGCCCCGGATGGTTTGCTTGACACATTCCACGTCACCGCCCAAGGGATCATCGCTGGTGCCAACATGGTGTTGGTCGACTTCCACCCCAACCCCAGCAAGGCGCTGGTGGATGGCCCACAGGCACTGTTGCTGAGCGAACTGCCCTACTTCCTCGAAGATTGCCGCATCGCCCGCGAGGCGTATGAAAAACGGCAGAAAGCAATTAGGATGATTCGTCCGGCATAACTTTCCGCCTTCCTCGTCAGGGAGATAAAAAAAGCCCGCCACTGTTGCCAGTGGCGGGCTTTTTAATTGGCGCTGCGTTCTACTAAACTGTTATTACTTGGAACGGCTGCGGTATTCGTCGGTACGGGTATC
>JAYUTP010000208.1:0-2311 GCA_043755075.1 Tenderia sp. (SeqCode) | reverse complement strand
GGGTGCAACACCGACAGTGCGTTTGAAAACTTTGGAAAAACTAAACGCATCATGGTAGCCAACTTCCATTGCAATTTGCACTAGCGTCTTGTCGGTTTCGCTTAAAATTTTCATCGCTCTTTGCATGCGCAACTTTCGCAGGTAACTCAGCGGGGTGTCGCCCATAGCCGTGCGGAAGCGCTCTGCCAAGCCTGTGCGCGACAGCCCTGCACTGCTTGCCAATCCTTCGAGGCTCCATTGGCGGGCACAATCTTTATGCATCAGTGATACTGCCTTACGCACTTGCGCATCGGTCACAGCGTGACTCCAGCTTGCCCCTGAAGCACCTAACTGATTGACCATTTCGCGCAGGAGGTAGGTGAAAATTACATCCAGTAGTCCATGCACAATCGTGTCGGCACCCAAATGGCGCTGATTCACTTCTTCGTCCAATAACGCCACCGTCAATGCCAACGGACCCAGCCTGGGTAGATTGTCAGACCGCAGCACAAACCAGTTGGGCATCTCCTGAAAGAAGGGGTGCACCGGCGTGTTCCAAAACTGATAGGCGCCACTAATTACGGCGCTTGATGTTTCTTTTGCCACGTTGATATCTAGCTGCTCCATCCAAGGTTCTGCTACTAATACGAGTTGCTTGGGTTGGGGCGAGGCTTGCATACTTACAAAGTGGTTGCAGCCGCGGGCCATAAGGGCAATGTCTCCAGCTTGCAGTTTAAGGGGCTCGGGTAGGGTTGGCGCATGAATGTAAATGTTGCCATGAGTGACTACATGAAGTCCGAGACTTTTGTCGCAAGGGAATTGCAGTGCAATGGTGGCATCGAGGCGACGCAGGTCTAGCAGTCTGCGCTTAAGGCCCGCTTGTTGTAGAAGGTCGGTTAGCAGGTCCATATAGTTTTGCTGGCAGTTAAGCGGAAGTCATAATTCTAATACGCAATGACATGAATAATGTATTTTATGCTATTTCCAGTCTTGCTTATTGGACGCATCATGATTGTCCCAACCACTCTATAAGGAACATTCCATGTCAACAACGCTTGTTATCGGCTCTAGCGGAACCGTCGGATCAGAACTTGTTCGTCTCCTTTCAGCGCCAGGGCACAATGTTCGTAGCGCTACAAGCAAGCCTCCTGTCAAAGCAGATCAGATTCAACTGAACCTTAGCACAAAACAAGGCATTGCCAAGGCATTTGAGGGCGTGGAGTATGCCTTCTTGATGTCACCACCAGGTTACACCAAACAGGATGAATTGCTAAATCCGCTGATCGACCAAGCGCGCGCGCAAGGTTTACGCAAAGTGATCTTGATGACGGCGATGGGCGCTAACGCCGACGAGGCAGCGCCCATGCGCAAAGCAGAGCGCCATCTGGAGGACTCCGGTGTAGCCTTCAACATCATCCGCCCAAACTGGTTCATGCAGAACTTTCACACGTACTGGATCCAGGGCATTCTGGAACATGGAAAGATCTTCTTGCCAACAGGGCAGGCTAAAGGAAGTTTTATTGACGCGCGCGACATTTCGGCAGTGGCAGCCAAGCTCCTGTTTCGTTCTGATCTTGATGGTCGCGACTTTGACCTTACAGGCTCGGTGGCGATGGACCACGACCAAGTGGCAGCTATCCTCTCGCATGAAACTGGGCTCAACATTACCTATCAGGATATTGAGCCGTCCGCCATGCTAAGCGCCCTGCTGGAAGCGCAACTAACAAAAGCCTATGCGGAGTTCCTCATTTTGATTCTTGGCTATTTCAAGGCGGGATACGCTGAGCGGACCACCGATGCTGTGAAGTCGATCACGGGCAATGATCCGCGTAGCTTTGAGCAATATGCCAAGGATTTTAGATCAGCCTGGGTTGGCTGAACAGCAAATAATCGGGGTCACCTATCAGCCAGGTAGGGCGGGCAGGGGGTTTTGCCCACGCTGTAGCAATATGCGTGCACGATGAGTCCGCGCCCACCCTGCTTGGCTGCCGATGACGCACGGCATCATTACGGCAAAGTCAAGGTGCGGGTGCATTGCTATGTGGATGGAACGCTTGCAGTATTCCACGGCCTAAGACGGTAAAAGTACCCTGACCCTGATTTTCGCTACTGATTTTCCCCCTCAGAATTCTCGGCCGCGATCGAAGGCCAACACCTCATCCACGCTCAGACGCGGTTTCCGGGGCCCATTCCCCGGCGCCGGGTAGCCAACGGTCAGCAGCATCACGGGCATGTATCGGTCCGAGATACCAAACTCGCGTTTCACGCCCTCCGGATCGAATCCGATCATTGGTCCCGTCACCAGACCCTTCGCCTGGGCGGCGATCATGAG
>JAYUTP010000207.1:0-21097 GCA_043755075.1 Tenderia sp. (SeqCode) | reverse complement strand
CCACCGCCGATGATCAATACTTTCATGAAGCTGCCTTTTTTGTTGCCTATACTCTGGAGGGTGGCGATTTTACCGCATGCGGCGGGTGGCGCACACCCTGGCAGTGGCCTGGCTGTGAGGGTGTGAATAACCAGTATATAAGGACGGTTGCCTTTATAGGGAGTAAAACCCACAATAAGGGGTAAGAGGGGTGCGCCACAGGGCGGGCATAATTCAGAAAAACTATTCAAGAGAGTTTTCATGATGAAGCATTGGCTAGGTAGTGAGGACATGATCGCAAAGAGAGGTAGTTTACTGGCAGCGCTGTTGCTGGCGGTGGGGACGGTTCCTGTCGCAGGTGCAGCTACATTCGCAGTCAATTCGACAGCGGATGCGGTGGATGCCAATCCGGGTAACGGCGTTTGTCTCACCGCTGCGAGCGCGTGTACTCTGCGCGCGGCGATTCAGGAGGCGAATGCTTTAGCGGGGGCGGATGTCATTACGCTTCCGGCCGGTGTCTACAAGCTTGAGGTTGGCATTCAAGGTGAAGATGTCGCGGCTCAGGGTGACCTCGATATTACCAGTGCGATCACCCTCAATGGTGCCGGTGCTGCTACCACGATTGTGGATGGCATGAAGATCGACCGTGTCTTTCAGATACATAAGGGGGCAGTTGCCACCATTAATGCGTTGACCATCCGTAACGGTAGCGCCAATGTCGATGGCATGGGCGGAGGACTCTCCAACCGTGGCGGTGTGGTGACGCTGAATGACTGCAACGTCTACCGTAATCTAGGTTCTGCCTTTGGCGGTGGCCTAGATAACAACTCCTTTGCCGGTTTTGGTGATAGCACTAACACCGTGGCGCATATGACTATCAATCGTTGCACGATTAGTGACAATGTCGTGATGGGTAATGGCGGTGGTATATCCAATCACGACGGCATCTTGATTATTAATGACAGCACTATTCGCGATAACTCAAGTGGCCAGTTTGCCTCCAATGTTCAGGGGGGCGGGATTTATAACTCCAGCTCATTGCAGTTGCCTAATTCTCCTGTGGCAAAGCTGGAGGTTAATCGCACACTCATCACGGGCCACAGTGTCATGAACGATGGGGGGGGTATCTACCATCTGATCGGCAACATGACCATCAGCAACTCAACGATCAGCAATAACGAAGCTAAGCGTAATGGTGGCGGTGTTTTTATCGCCAATACCATGACGGCGCTCTCCACCAACCGCATCGTTCATAGCACCATCACCGATAATCGCGCCTATGCCAATGACTCCTCATCTGGGGCTAGTAATGTTGGTTTGGGTGGCGGCGGGCTGTTTAATGGCAGCCCTGGCAACAGCGGTGGCTCGGTTGTCACCTATCTGGAAAACTCGCTGATTGCGGCCAATGGTTTTGGTGGCAATTGCAAGAACATCGGTCAATTGGTGAAGCAGGGTAATTTCCTGGCGGATGATAGCTGTTCTAATTCTGGCGAGGTTCCTTCCGGTGTGACCTATACGGAGGCGCAAATCGGTTTGGGCGAGCTGAAATACAATAGTGGCCCTACGCAGACCCACGCGCTTTTGACGGGCAGTCTGGCGATCAATGCAGGGGTTACTTCTCTCTGCAAAGCGGTGGATCAGCGCAGTTATACCCGTCCTGCCGCGGGTTGCGATGCGGGTGCGTTTGAGGCGGAGGGTGTGATTCCGGCAACGCCGATACAGCCGACGCCTCCGCCACCGGGGGGGGTGGCTACTGATCTTCTAAATCGTGTGCCGTTGGCTTTCCCTATACCCTCTACCGCAATTGCAGGCACACCGATGCATGGGGTGCTTAACGGCGTGGATGCCGATGGCGACCCGTTGACCTACCAGATTGTGGGTCAGCCTACTCAGGGTTCGATCGGTTTGGTGAATCCAAACGGGGCGGCCAATAACGCTATTCCCGGTAGTTTTACCTATGTGGCGAATGGCGACTTTATAGGTGTCGACAGTTTTACCTATAGAGCGTGTGATTTTGCCTCCTGCTCCGAGCCGGCGCTGATCTCTATATCGGTCAGTCGTGGTGTTGCGGTTGAGGAAATAGGGATCACGCTAGCTTCGCCGGGATCCGGCACTTCAACGCCAATCACTGTGGTGACGGGGCCGACGTTAAATGTAATTGCTCCAGATCTCGATGTGAGCTTCAGTTACCCTCTGGGAGCCTTCTTTTTTGAAGTGAAGGATATTCCAACCAATCCAACCACTCAGGCCAATGGTGTTGTTGTGACCATTCAGTTGCCTGCTAATGCCACTATTGCCTCCGGTGCGGTGATTCGCAAACTTGATAATACCGGTGTTTGGCGTACCTTGGCCGCTGGGCCGAACCCTACCACGACAACGGGCACCATTAATGTGGCGGCCAAGACCATCACGTTGGTGCTGCGTGACAATGATAAATTTGATGCGAATCCAGCGTTGGGTGCAATTACTGACCCAGTAGCGATTGCCGTTCCTGAAAATGCGGTGGCTATTGATGACTCAGCTGCTGGTTCATCAGGTGGCGGTGCCCTAAATCTGCTGGTGCTGGCGGGGTTGCTGTTGGCGTATCGCCGCCGCCTGCATTAAGCCGCGCGTTTAAAGCCCAATAAAAAAGCCCGCGTCAGCGGGCTTTTTTATTGGGTGCTGTTTTCGGACATCTCTATAAATCCGCTGAAGCCACGATGGCCTGCCCCGCGAAGCGCTTTGGGTATGGCCGCGTTGGAAATGGGCTCAAAATGCTCATGTACTACGTGTACACTGCGCTTTTTCGCCCATTTGCCCAAAGCACTTCGCGGGGCAGGCTCTCCGCCTCGCCTAGAGGCGCCTACTTTTGGTGCCCTCGCGGCTTGATCGAATTTATAGAGGCGCCCTTTCGTTTTAGTGGCGGAAGTGGCGCATGCCGGTAAAGACCATGGCGATGCCATGTGCGTTGGCAGCGGCAATTACTTCGTCATCACGTATCGAGCCACCGGGCTGGATGACGGCGCTGATACCGGCTTCGGCGGCGGCGTCAATGCCGTCGCGGAAGGGGAAAAAGGCGTCGGAGGCCATCACCGAGCCCGTCACGATCAGCCCTTCGTCTGCCGCCTTGATGTTGGCGACTTTAGCGCTGTAGACGCGACTCATCTGGCCAGCGCCGATGCCGATGGTCATGCCATCTTTGGTGTAGACGATGGCGTTGGATTTGACTAACTTGGCCACCTTCCAGGCGAAGACGAGGTCACGTAACTGTTGTTCAGTGGGGGCTAGTTGGGTGACCACCTTTAGCGCGGCGGGGGTGACCATGCCGTTGTCGCGGCTCTGCAACAACATTCCGCCAGTGACGCGTTTGTAGTCGAGCGTTGGCTGGCCGCCACCCCACTGGCCGCAGGCGAGCAGGCGGAGATTTTTTTTGGTGGCAATGATGTCGATCGCTTCGTCGCTCACGGTCGGGGCGATGATCACCTCAACAAACTGACGGTCGACAATGGCGCGCGCGGTCTCGGCATCGAGCTGACGATTGAAGGCGATGATGCCGCCAAAGGCGGAGGTCGGGTCGGTCTTGTAGGCGCGGTCATAGGCGCTGAGCAGTGACTCACCGATGGCGACGCCGCAGGGGTTGGCATGTTTGACGATGACGCAGGCGGGCGCATCAAACTGTTTGACGCACTCCAGCGCCGCATCGGTGTCGGCAATATTGTTGAAAGAGAGCTCTTTGCCGTGTAGCTGGACGGCGGTGGAGACACTTGCCTCCTGGGCGTGGGCTTCGATATAGAAGGCGGCCTGTTGATGGGGGTTCTCGCCGTAACGCAACTCCTGGGCCTTGAGGAACTGGGCGCTGAAGGTGCGTGGGAAGGCGATGCGATTTTCATTTGTGTGGCCGCCATCGCTGATGCTGCCGAGGTAGTTGGCGATGGCGCTGTCATAGGCAGCAGTGTGTTCGAAGGCTTTGGTAGCGAGGTTGAAGTGGGTCTCGTGGCTGAGGGCATTGTCGTTTTCGGCCATCTCGTCGAGGATTGCGGCATAGTCGCTGGCATCAACCACGATGGCGACATCCTTATGGTTTTTGGCGGCGGCACGGACCATGGTGGGGCCGCCGATGTCGATGTTTTCGATGGCGGTAGCGAGGTCGCAGTTGGGATTGGCGACGGCCTGTTCAAACGGGTAGAGGTTGACCACGACCATGTCGATGGCGCTGATGCCGTGTTCGGCCATGATAGTGTCATCAATGCCGCGCCGACCGAGAATGCCGCCATGGACTTTAGGGTGCAAGGTCTTGACGCGGCCATCCATCATCTCAGGGAAACCCGTGTAGTCAGCGACTTCAGTCACCTTGACGCCGTTTTGGGTGAGCAGCTTGTAAGTGCCGCCAGTTGAGAGCAGCTCAACGCCCATCTGCTCCAAGGCTTGGGCGAACTCAACGATGTCGTTTTTGTCGGAAACACTGAGTAATGCACGTTTGATGGTTGCCATGGTGTTTTGTCCAGCCGTTGTAATGAAAGCGGGCGGCTAGGCCGCCCGCGAGAAATTAGATTTATTCCTGGTCAATCAGGCCGTAGAGGCGGAGTTTTTTGCGCAGGGTGCTGCGATTGATGCCGAGCATCTCGGCGGCCTTGGATTGGTTGCCGCAGGTGTGATCTAGCACGGCGCTGAAGAGCGCCTGCTCTACCTCGCCGATCATCATGTCGTAGAGGTTGCCCGGTGCTTGGCCATCGAGGTCGGAAAAATAGTTATCCAGCGCCGTCAGCGTAGCGTTGCGCAGCGGCTGTTTGCGCCGTTCCTTGAAGGTTGCGAGGCTCTCTTTTACGGCGGCTGGCATCTCTTCAGGCGGCCTGTTGTAGGTTTTGCTGTAAACGCTCAAAGAAGTCCTCGGTCATTTTTAGTTGTTCATTCACGGTCTCGACCCGGTTGACGGCTTGGCGGAAGGTGGCGCCGTCACGCTGGCCCTTGCTGTACCAGGAAATGTGCTTGCGGGCCATCAGGATGCCGGTGCGTTCGCCGTAAAATTCGTAGAGGTTGTGCAGGTGTCCCAGCAGGATGTCGCGTACTTCGGTGATGCTCGGCTCGGGCAGTTTTTCGCCAGTGCGCAGGAAGTGGTCGATTTCGCGGAATATCCATGGCCGCCCTTGGGCGGCACGGCCGATCATCAGGCCATCGGCACCGGTTTTTTCCAATACCAGTAGCGCCTGCTCGGGGGTGGTGATGTCGCCGTTGGCGATGACTGGGATGTTGATGGATTGTTTGATGGCGGCGATGGTGTTGTATTCGGCGTCGCCGCTGTAGCCACAGGCGCGGGTGCGGCCATGGATCGCCAGCGCCTGGATGCCGGACTCCTGAGCGATGTGGGCGATGGCGACGCCGTTGCGGTTGGCGGTGTCCCAGCCAGTACGGATTTTGAGGGTGACGGGGATGTTGACCGCCGCGACCACCGCTTCAAGGATCTCTTTGACCAGTATTTCATGTTGCAACAGGGCGGAACCGGCAGCGACGTTGCAGACCTTTTTGGCTGGGCAGCCCATGTTGATGTCGATGATTTGGGCTCCGGTATCGACGTTGTAGCGTGCGGCTTCGGCCATCATAGTTGGATCGGCCCCCATGATTTGGACCGATTTTGGCTCGGTTTCGCCGGCGTGGTTGGCGCGCCGTTTGGTCTTCTCGCTACCCCACAGCAGTGAGTTAGATGAGACCATTTCTGACACGGCCATGCCTGCGCCCAGCTGTTTGCAGAGCTGGCGGAAGGGGCGGTCGGTGACGCCGGCCATCGGCGCAAGCAGCAGATTGTTGTTTAGTGTGTAAGGGCCAATCTTCATGGGGTTCACTTGATGTGGCTTTGGGCCAAGGGGGAGATAATACCGACAAACTGTTTGTCGGGAAAGTCTTGAATTGGGGTTCTATAAGAACTCGAACTCAAAACCGACCGCCTCTTTGCCCGGATCATCCAGCTCCAGCAGGATATCAACCACTTGCTGTGGCACCATGCCTTGTTTCTGATTGACGGTGTTGGCCAGATATTCATCGGGGGTGAAGCGGCGGGCGGCGATGACATGACCGGTGATGTCATGCAGGCTTAACTCCATCAGTGGGTAGGACTGGGGGTGCGGCGCTTTGTTGATGATGCGAGCGCTGACCTGAAGTACGTGGCGATGTTTGGGGTGTTTGCGGATATCGCGCTCCACCAGGGTGATCATGTAGGGGGCTTTGATGAGCGGCACCTCGCATTTGGCGATGCTGCATAGCGCCTCTAGTGCTGGGCGCAGTGGTGGCTGTTGCGATAGGGTGGCCAGATTGAACCAGGCGTATTGACCGATAAACAGCAGGATGAATGGGACGCTTAATAGCGACCAACGCCAGAAGCGGTTATTGGCCGGTTGGCGGGGGCTTGATTGGATCTCATCCACCAATAACTGGGAGCGTTCGATCTGTACTTTGGTTGTCGGTGACGGGGTGGTTGGCGTCTCTGCAGGGGCCGCTGCGATAATGTCGGGCGCTTTTTTCGTTGGCGAGGCGGCGGGTTCTGCTATTGGCTCTCTAGGTTGCAGTTTGGGTGGGCTTTGGGGTGTGACTTGCGTTGTGGCTGATTCGGCCGGTTTAGCTTTGGCAGCTGCGGGGCGTGGGCTAGGTTTGTTCGATACCACAGGCGTCAGGGCGGGGGGCGGTTGCTCTGCTTGTGGTGGGGGCGCATCGATCAGATGTTCCAGCGCGCTGAAGGTACCAAAACAGCGTCCGCAACGGACGCTGCCACGCGCAGCCTTGAGCTGCTCAGTGGTGATCCGAAAGCAGGTGTCGCAATGGGGGCAGTGTGTATACATCCGTGTGCCATCAGTTAAAAATGCAAATCAGGGTGAGCGATAGTCTCTTTAGCGGCGGAAGCCGTCAAGTCTAACCCACTCTTCTTTTATGGTCATTGGGGCCATCTCGAACCACTCTTTATAACGGTCACTGACCGCCTGGGCTTGATCGAGCAGGATGCCGGAGAGCACGATCTGGCCGCTTGGTTTGACCAGTGCGGCGAGCTGTGGTGCCAGTTCGATGAGTGGATTGGCGAGAATATTGGCGAGCATCAAGTCCACAGGTTCGCTTTGGAACTGCTGCGGCAGACAGGCGTCGATGCGGTCACGGACGTGATTTTTTTCGGCATTGTCGTTGGTTGCCAGAATCGCCTGTGGGTCATGATCTACCGCGCTGACATGTGTGGCCCCCAGCAACGCAGCAGCAACGGCGAGAATGCCCGAGCCGCAACCGAAGTCGATAGCGGTTTTGCCTGTGGGTGGGTGGGCGTCGAGCCACTCCAGGCAGAGCCAAGTGGTGGGGTGGGTGCCGGTGCCGAAGGCCAGACCAGGGTCGAGCATGACGTTGACGGCATTGTCTGTTTCAGGGGTGTGCCAGCTGGGACAGATCCAGAGCCGCTCGCCGCAGCGGATCGGTTTGAAACCCTCCATCCAGGCGCGCTCCCAATCCTTGTCCTCCAGTGGATCGACACGGAGGTGGTGGATCCGATCGCTACCCAGTTGTTCGTGAAGCTGTTCGATAACTGACTTCATATCCCAGTCAGCATCGAAGAGTCCTACCACCCGGGTGGCGTTCCATAGTCTGGTTTCGCCAGGGTCGGGTTCGAAGATTGGCTGATCTTTGGCGTCTTCGAAGGTGACGGCAGCAGACCCTAGCTCGCTCAGCAGGTCGCTGACCTGTTCGGCCTGATCGGGGGTGGTATCGAACTTGAGTTGTAGCCAAGGCATGGGAGTGGTCTATTTGGATGATCGAGAGACAAGGGGCATTGAGCGCCCCTTGGGTGGTTTACTTCATACCCAGCTTTTTTTCTAGGTAGTGGATGCTGGTGCCGCCTGCGATGAAGGCGGCGTCGCGCATCATGCGCCGGTGCAGCGGCGTATTGGTCTTGATCCCTTCCACGATGAGCTCGTCGAGAGCGGTGGCCATACGCGCCAGGGCTGAGCTGCGGGTGTCGCCATAGGCGATCAGCTTGCCAATCATGGAGTCGTAGTAGGGAGGTACGGTGTAGCCGCTGTAGATGTGTGAATCGACGCGAATGCCGGGGCCGCCTGGGGCGTGATAGACGCTGATGGTGCCGGGGCAGGGCATAAAGCTGTCGGGATCTTCGGCGTTGATGCGGCACTCGATGGCGTGACCTTTGATTTTGATGTCGCTCTGTTGGTAAGAAAGTTTCTCGCCTGCGGCGACACGGAGTTGCTCCTTCACTAGGTCGATGCCGGTGACCAATTCGGTCACAGGATGTTCCACCTGTAGGCGGGTATTCATCTCGATGAAATAGAACTCACCATTTTCGTAGAGGAACTCAAAGGTGCCGACGCCGCGATATCCGATACGGATACAGGCCTCGGCACACACTGTACTCATCTTGGCGCGCTGTTCGTCGGTGATGCCGGGGGCGGGTGCTTCTTCGATCACCTTTTGGTGGCGGCGCTGCATGGAGCAGTCGCGTTCGCCCAGGCAGATGGCATTGCCGTGAGTGTCGGCCAGTATCTGGAACTCGATGTGACGCGGGTTCTCGAGGAACTTTTCCATGTAGACAGTGCTGTTGCCAAAGGAGTTGCCAGCCTCGACCTTGGTCATGGAGATGGCGTTGAGCAGGGCGGCTTCGCTGTGAACGACGCGCATGCCGCGACCACCACCGCCACCCGCGGCCTTGATGATGACTGGGTAACCAATCTCACGCCCCATCCGCAAGGTCTCGTCGGCATCGTCGCCGAGTGGGCCGTCAGAGCCGGGAACGCAGGGGACACCGCTGGCTTTCATGGCTTCGATGGCGGAAATTTTGTCGCCCATTAGGCGGATGGTCTCGGGTTTGGGGCCGATGAAGACGAAACCGCTCTCTTCAACACGCTCGGCAAAGTCAGCATTCTCCGAGAGGAAGCCGTAGCCTGGGTGAATGGCGACGGCGTCGGTGACTTCGGCGGCGCTGATCAGCGCCGGAATGTTGAGGTAACTCAGCGCCGATGCGGCGGGCCCGATACAGACCGATTCATCTGCCATGCGCACATGTTTCAGGTCACGGTCAGCGCTGGAGTGTACAGCAACGGTCTTGATGCCCATTTCGCGACAGGCACGCAAAATACGCAGTGCGATTTCGCCGCGATTGGCGATGACAATTTTTTCGAACATAAATCCCTGCTCTTCCCTGGTGGTTTATTCGATCAAAAACAGTGGCTGGCCAAACTCGACGGGCTGGCCGTTTTCCACCAGGATGGCGCTGATCTTGCCAGACTTGTCGGCTTCGATCTGGTTAAGCATCTTCATTGCTTCGATGATGCAGAGGGTGTCTCCGGCGCTGACCTGTTGGCCAATATCGACAAAGACCTTGGCCCCGGGTGAAGCGGCGCGGTAGAAGGTGCCAACCATGGGTGAGGTGACGACGTGACCTTTGACCGCAGTGGCTTCTGCTGCGGCAATGGGTGCCGCAGCAGTAGGTGAGACTGCGGGCATGGCCATGTTGTGCATCATCGGCATTGGTGCCGCCTGACCCGTTGGATAACGGCTGATGCGGATGGACTCCTCTCCTTCGTGAATTTCAATCTCGGCGATGCCGGATTCCTCCACGAGTTCAATCAGTTTCTTTATTTTGCGAATATCCATGTTTGATGTTTTAACCGTTGTCATGAGTTCTTAGATAGATGATTTATTGCTGCTGATAAAGCCAGAGTGTAACCCTGGGCCCCTAAACCGCTGATGACGCCGACGGCCATATCCGAAAAATAGGAGTGGCGGCGGAATGCTTCGCGGGCATAAATGTTTGATAAATGAACCTCGATAAACGGGATCGCTACGGCACTCAGGGCATCACGCATTGCGACGCTGGTATGGGTAAAAGCAGCCGGGTTGATGATGATGAAATCGACCCTCTCGGTGGCGGCGTTCTGAATGCGATTTACCAGTTCGTGTTCGGCGTTGCTTTGGAAGCAGCTTAGTTCATTGCTGGTGCTGAGGGCGTTGGCCAGCAGTTGTTGTTCAATATCGACCAGCCGGGTGGCACCGTAGTGTTTAGGTTCGCGGCTGCCCAGCAAGTTGAGATTGGGGCCATTGAGCACCAGAAATTTGGCCATGAAACTCCTCAGTGTGAATCAAGTCCGGTCTGAACTATGTGGATGGGGCTTTGCTGCGTGGTGTTGGCGCACTGACTCATCCAGTCGAGTGATGGGGGATTTTGTCATGTGCGGGCCATTTTTGTCCAGTTTTTGTCTTAAGTTGCTGCGAACATGCAATAACTCGCTCTGTCTCTTTCACATTAGAGTAGTTTTTGAATTTCGTTTTTAAGGGTGTCGCGGTCTACCTCGCCATAGCGGACATAGGTGATGTTGCCAGCCTGATCCACAATCAAAGTATAAGGCAGGATGCCCATGTCATTGCCGAGCCTCTCCGAGACCTCGATGGCCTCATCTCCTAGTAGGGAGGGGTAGTTCATGCCCGATTCTTTAACATACTCGCTTACCGCTATGCTGTTGTCTAGGGCGATGCCGATGACCTGAAGTCCTTGGCGGCCATAACTGTCTTGTAGTTCAATCAGCGCCGGAATCTCGCGTTTGCACGGCGGGCACCAGGTGGCCCAAAAATTGATTACCCTGACTTTGCCCTGCCACTGGTTGCTATTTTCGACTACGCCATCGAGAGCCCGCAGGCTAAATTGAGGGAGTGGCGCACCGATCAGCGATTGCGTGGCGCTGGAGGGGGCGGGTGGTTGGCGTTGCAGTTTGATGGCGTAGTTACCCGCTATGGCGCCGACCACAAAGATGGCGACCGAGCCCGCGATTACCAGTTTTTTATTCATTATGGGGTCCGATCACTGCGTGAGGGCAGTGGTTGCCAGGGCGTTGAAGCGCTCTGGGTTAAGAAAACCAATTGTGCGGTACTGGGCGAGTTCTTCGCCTGCCGGGGTGAAGAAAAGTATGGAGGGCGGTCCGAACAGGCCAAACCTTTTCAGGAGCGCTTGATCCTGGCCGTCGTTGGCGGTGACGTCGGCTTGCAACACCACCACATCACTCAGGGTGCGTTGCACGGCAGGGTCAGAGAAGGTGAGCTTCTCCATCTCTTTGCAGGAGATGCACCAGTCGGCGTAAAAGTCGAGCATCACCGAGCGGCCCTGGGCGTTGGCGAGTTGTAGTTCGCGCTGCAGGCCATCGACGCCCTTGATCTGCTTGAAGCGCAGGTGCTTTGATTCAGCGGCCACCGTCTTGCCGTCTTGCAGGCCGCTGAGCGGGCGCAGTGGATCGTTGCCACCAGAGAGCGCGCCAATCAGCAGCATGCCGCCGTAGATCAGCAGGACGATGCCGCTGCCCTTCCAGAGTTTGTGCCAGCCGCTGCTCTCGGGTTGGAGGTGCTCAAGTGCACCCAGATAAATGGCGCAGACCACCAGCAGCACGCCCCACAGCGCGAGGGTGATTGACGCCGGGATGACGCGCTCCAGCATCCATATTGCTACACCCAGTAGCAGCACGCCAAAGACCGCTTTAACAGCGTTCATCCAAGCACCCGCTCTGGGCAGTAGTTTGCCTGCTGAGGTGCCGATGATCAGCAGTGGCAGCCCCATGCCGAGGCTCATGGCGAACAGTGCTGCACCGCCGAGCACGGCATCGCCGCTCTGACCGATGTAGATCAGCGCCCCGGCCAGCGGTGCGACCATGCAGGGGCCGACAATCAGGGCCGAAAGCAGCCCCATGATAGCGACGCCGATAAAGGTGCCGCCCTGTTGTTTGTTGCTCATCTTGGCTAGGCGACTCTGGATTGCTTGTGGCATTTGTAGTTCATAAAAGCCGAACATGGAGAGGGCTAGCAGTACAAACAGCGCGCTAAAGCCACCCAGTATCCATGGGTTTTGGAAAACGGCCTGGAGATTGGCGCCGAAGAGTCCGGCGAGGATGCCTGCGGCGGTGTAGGTCGCCGCCATCGCCAGCACATAGGTGAGTGAGAGCAAGAAGGCGCGGCGGGTGGTGATATTGCTGCCTTGGCCAGCGATGATGCTGGAAAGGATGGGAACCATTGGAAAGACGCATGGGGTAAAACAGAGTAGCAGGCCGAGGCCGAAAAATATCGCCATGTTGCTCAGTAGCCCATTTTCCGCCAGATTGCGGGCGTAGCGGTCCTGGTCGGTGGCGGGTGCTGTTGCTGATGAGGCGTTGGTTGGCATCGCAGCACTGCCGCCCGCAGGCAGGCTCAATAGCAACTCTTGTTTCATTGGCGGGTAGCAGAATCCAATCTCGGCGCAGCCCTGGTAATGGGCGGTTAAGGTGATGTCGGTGGCATTGGTATTGTCACGCTTGAGCGGCAGCAGCGCGGTCACCTCACCGTAGAAGACTTCCATTAAGCCGAAGTTCTCATCGTGTTTTTCTTTGCCTTTTGGCAATGTGGCCTCGCCCAATGTGATGCCAGGCGTTTCGTTGAGAATGAACTTGAATTTGTCGCGATAGAGGTAGTAGCCGTCGGTGATATTCCAAGTGATGGCTAGTTGGTTGGCGCTGACCACTTCGGCGCTGAGAATGAAGACTTGTTCTGGCGGCAAAAATTGTTCCTGATTGCCGCCGATGCCGAGCTTCTGGCCAATGGAGGAGAATAAATTTGAGATCCCCTTCTCCGGCGGCTGGGTGATGGTCAGCGTGGTTGAGTCTTCGGCGAGGGATTGTTGCGGTAGCAGCGCACCAGCAACCAGGGTCATTGCCAATGTGATGGGGGTGAGTAAGCGTGAGTAGAACTTCATGGTCAGTGTCATCGCAATAATATTCTTCTAGTTTGGTTGTTGCATGTTGGCGTCTATCCAGCTCAGATAGACAGGCAAGCCTGTTGCCAATGGGACTGCAATGATCTCTGGAAGTTCATAGGGGTGCAGCGCCACCAGTGCCTGCTCCAGGGCAGGGTAACACTCCGCCCGAGTCTTGATGATGAGCAGTAGCTCATTGCTGCGTTCGACCAACCCGTCCCATTTATAGATTGACTCGACGCCGGGCACGATATTGACACACGCCGCCAGTCCCTGCTCCACCAATGCGGTGGCGATGGCGCGGGCAGTGGCCGCGTCCGGGCAGGTACTCAGGACAATCTGATGGTCGCTGGTCATGGGTGGGCAAGATACCGGAACCGGGGCGGTAGGGCAAAGGGGGGCTGGTATACTGTGAAGCTGTCTCCACATTATGGGGGATAATCCCTCCCCAAAACAGGTGATGCTCATGTTCTCCTTCCGCTTGCTCCTGGCACTGTTTTTTATTATCCCGCTGATTGAAATCTACTTGCTGATCAAAATAGGCGGCCTGATTGGTGCCCTTCCTACCGTGTTTTTGGTGGTATTCACGGCGGTATTGGGGGCTGTGTTGCTGCGCCAGCAGGGGTTTGCCACTCTGGCGCGAGTGCAGGCCACCTTGGCGCGGGGCGAGATCCCCGCGATTGAGGTGTTGGAGGGGATGGTGCTACTCATTGGCGGGGTACTGTTGTTGACGCCAGGATTTTTTACCGATGCCATCGGTTTCGTCTGCCTGGTTCCAGCGCTGCGGCGCAGGCTGATCCTTTGGGCGATTCGTCGCGGGATTGTCGGAGCCACGGGTGTGGGTGATAGTCCGCACCCTAGCAACCAGGGGCCGCGGACCATTGAAGGTGAATACAAACGGGATAACGATCAGCGCGAGTAATTGCCAATCTGCTTTGGATGAGGCGCTGTAGCAGGTACTTAGCGGCGATCAATCACCACGCTTTTGTAGCTCTCAATGTATTTTAGTGTCGCCTCGTTACGTCTCCGCACTGCAATGGCGTCATCTGCCTGTTCGCGCTTTTGCGTGACGATGCGGGAAGTGTCGTCTGCCGACGTCGTATTGATTGTTACTATATTGACATTGCGTAGTAATGCACGTGGCTGAGGGCTCTGCATGTGCTCTGAATTAGCCCCTGTCCGGTGAGTTTTGTACGTCATTCAACGATCCTCTCTATCGAGGGTTAACTTGGATGGCGGAGGCTCAACTGCCCAGTGATAGACTCTATTACCCCCCCTTTGCCCGTAGCTATCCGATGCCATTGTCGTGCCATTGGCGATGTATGCTTTATAATCAAGGCGTTATGATATTTATTTGATTGGGGCTGTTGGGAGTGTGTCGCTGATGAGCGACGCTATTGTCCCGGCAAAATATAACTGATTGATAAATAATTGGATTTAAGTGTTGCCAATTGGCGACACCGCTATTTATGTTGTTTTGTAGGCTAGCTTCATACGAGCTGGTGTAATTATCGTTATTTATATATTAAGGAGGTAAGGTTGATAGCGTTGTCCCTGTATATCTAGTACTGCCTCAGCAATTCATTTTTCTGCTGCCCTTGACTCCTCTCGTTTAGGCTCTATGATTACTAGCACTCTTCAATGGCGAGTGCTAACTTATGCCTCAGCCGCTCAAGATAAAAGCATAATTATTTGATTTAAATGGAGATTTACAATGAAAATTCGTCCCTTGCATGACCGCCTCGTGATTCGTCGGAACGATGAGGAGCTTACTTCGGCCGGTGGTATTGTTCTGCCCGGCTCTGCAGCCGAGAAACCGATGTTTGGTAAGGTGCTGGCCATCGGTAATGGCAAGATTCTGGAAAATGGCGAGAAACGCCCTCTGGATGTGAAGGTCGGCGATGAAGTGATGTTTGGCAAATATGCCGGCACTGAAGTCAAAATTGATGGCGAAGAGCTGTTGATGATGCGTGAAGATGACATCGTTGCTGTTATCAACGCTAAGTAAGCCACCTCTGCACCGATACACACTGATCGTCCCAACCAATTTCAAGGAATAAAACATGTCCGCAAAAGACGTAAGATTTGGCGCTGATGCCCGTGGCCGCATGGTCGCTGGAGTCAATATTCTGGCCAACGCTGTTAAGGTTACCCTTGGCCCAAAAGGTCGTAACGTGGTACTGGAGAAGAGCTTTGGCGCACCGACCATCACCAAGGATGGCGTCTCTGTTGCTAAAGAGATTGAGCTGGAAGACAAGTTCGAAAACATGGGCGCGCAGATGGTGAAAGAGGTCTCTTCGCAGACCTCTGATGTCGCCGGTGATGGCACCACGACTGCGACCGTTCTGGCGCAATCAATTTTGACCGAAGGGCTGAAGGCGGTGGCTGCCGGTATGAACCCAATGGATCTGAAGCGCGGTATCGATAAGGCGGTTGTTGCTGCGGTTGCCGAGCTGAAGAAGATATCCAAGCCTTGTTCTGACACCAAATCCATCGCCCAGGTGGGCACCATCTCTGCCAACTCCGATGAAGAGATCGGTACCATCATCGCTAATGCGATGGACAAGGTCGGCAAAGAGGGTGTTATCACCGTTGAGGAGGGTACAGGTCTGGAGAACGAACTGGATGTGGTTGAAGGGATGCAATTTGATCGCGGCTACCTCTCACCTTACTTCGTCAACAACCAGGAGAGCATGTCTGCTGAACTGGACGCACCGTACATCCTGATTTATGACAAAAAGGTCTCTAATGTTCGTGATCTGTTGCCAATCCTGGAAGGCGTTGCCAAATCGGGCAAGCCGCTGCTGATCATCTCTGAAGATGTTGAAGGCGAGGCGCTGGCCACTCTGGTGGTCAACAACATCCGTGGCATCGTTAAGGTCTGTGCCGTTAAGGCACCAGGCTTTGGTGATCGTCGCAAGGCGATGTTGCAGGATATCGCCATCCTCACCGGTGGTACGGTGATCTCTGAAGAGGTTGGCCTGTCACTGGATAAGGCGACTCTGGAAGATTTGGGTACCGCCAAGCGTGTGCAGATCAACAAAGATACCACCACCATTATCGATGGTGCTGGTGTGGCGGTTGATATCGAGGCGCGTGTGGCTCAGGTGCGTGCTCAGATTATCGAAACCTCTTCTGATTATGATCGCGAAAAACTGCAAGAGCGCGTTGCCAAACTGGCCGGCGGTGTTGCGGTAATCAAGGTCGGTGCTACCACCGAGATGGAGATGAAGGAGAAGAAGGCCCGCGTTGAAGATGCCTTGCATGCGACGCGTGCGGCGGTTGAAGAGGGTGTGGTTCCTGGGGGTGGCGTGGCGCTGATTCGTGCGCTGGAAGCGATCAAGGATCTGAAGGGTGACAACCATGATCAGGATGTTGGCATCAGCCTACTCCGTCGTGCTATGGAAGAGCCTATGCGTCAGATCGTGATCAATGCCGGTGACGAAGCCTCAGTGGTCGTCAATAAGGTGCGTGAAGGCAAAGGTGCTTTCGGTTACAACGCGGCGACCAGCGAGTATGGCGACATGCTGGCGATGGGTATCCTTGATCCAACCAAGGTGACTCGTTCTGCACTGCAGCACGCGGCTTCTGTCGCGGGCCTGATGATCACTACCGAAGCGATGGTGGCTGACAAGCCTCAGGCCGGTGGTGCGGCTATGCCGGATATGGGTGGCATGGGCGGCATGGGCGGCATGATGTAACTCCGCTTTACCGTTAAGTCGTAAAAGCTAAGCCCCGCCAGTCATTGACTGGCGGGGCTTTTTTATTGCCTACATGGCGTGAAATTAATCGGCGAGTTTGAAGATGGCGATGGCTGATTTTGCCAGCGGTTTTGGCGCGGGTTCTTCCTGCTCGTTTCCGGCTAGGCTCAGGCCAGACTCAGGCCTCCTGGATTGTCCGGTGTGGCTTTGCCGCCCTTCTCTTCAAGGCTGATGCGCAGCCGTAGGTTATTGGGCGAGTCGGAGTTGCGCAGCGCCTCCTCCAAGGTGATACGGCCATCTTTGTAGAGATGGTAGAGCGCGCCGTCGAAGGTGCGCATGCCGATATTTTCCGATTTTGACATGATCTCCTTGATGGCGGTGATCTCGCCTTTCAGGATCAGGTCACAGACCATGGGGGTGCCGAGCAGCACTTCAACCGCCGCGGCGCGTTTGCCATCCACCGTCGGCACCAGACGTTGCGAGACAAAGCCGCGCAGGTTAAGCGACAGGTCAAGCATTAGCTGTTTGTGACGCTCCTCAGGGAAAAAATTGATGATGCGGTCGAGCGCCTGGTTGGCATTGTTGGCGTGTAGTGTCGAGATCGCCAGATGGCCGGTTTCGGCAAAGGCCATGGCGTGCTCCATGGTTTCGCGGTCACGAATCTCACCAATCAGGATGACATCGGGGGCTTGGCGCAGGGTGTTCTTCAGCGCGTCTTCCCAGCTCATGGTGTCGACGCCGACCTCACGTTGATTGACGATGGACTTTTTGTGTTTGTGCACAAATTCAATCGGGTCTTCGATGGTGATGATGTGACCGGCGCTGTTAGTGTTGCGGTAGTCGATCAGCGCCGCCAGTGAGGTTGACTTACCCGAGCCAGTGCCGCCGACAAACAGCACTAAGCCGCGCTTTTGCATCACCAACTTTGTCAGTATCTCGGGCAGCCCCAAGCTCTCCCAGCTGGGGATATCCACCTTGATGGCGCGGATCACCATGCCGACCTGATTGCGCTGTTTGAATATATTGATGCGGAAGCGCCCCACGCCCGGCTCAGAGATCGCCATATTGCATTCAGGGCGATCTTTGAAATCTTTTTTCTGCTCTTCATCCATGATCTGATTGGCGATTTCTTGCACCCTGCCGGACGCCAGCGGAGTCGCCTCCAGTGGTGTCAACTGTCCCTGGATCTTGGCGCTAGCCGGTGCCCCGGTGGTGAGGTAAAGGTCTGAGGCATCCTTCATCACCATTATTTTTAGATAGTCTTTGAGTTCCATTCGCTAACGGCCCGTAAGTTGGTAAGTTGGTAAGTCTGTTGTCTGTTCCAAGCTATCGGCGAGGCAGAAGGCAACTTGAGAGGTGGTATGCTTTTGGAGTCATCAGCGAAGGGTCGATTCAGATGCAGAATAATCAAGACAACAATGTTGCAGTGCTCTCCGATGGAGTGATGGCGGCTATTCCTGCGATGCTGCGCGTTACGGTTCAGGATCAGTGGCGCAGTTTTGTGCTCACTGCTCGCGACAAGAGTATCGCTGTCACCGACAACGAAGCGTTTTTGGCGGTGCTGGCGCGGGTCTGGGCCAGCAGTGACTTTGTCGCCAAGGCCTGCGTCCGTTATCCGGCGATGCTGGTCGATTTGCAGCAGAGCGGTGATTTGATGAACAGTTACGCACCGCAGCGTTATCGCGAGGCGTTGCTGCCAGGAATGGCTGGCATCAGCAACGATCAGGCCCTCGGCGTGGTGCTGCGCCACTTCCGCCGTCGCGAGATGGTGCGCATTGCCTGGCGCGACATCGCCGGTTGGGCACCTTTGTCAGAGAGTCTGCGTGATCTCTCGGCGCTGGCGAGCGCCTGCGTCGATGTGGCGCTGGAGCAGCTCCATTCATGGCTGAGTCAGGAGTTTGGTGTTCCTTATGGTGAGGAAAGTGGCGAGCCGCAAGCCATGGTAGTGCTGGGCATGGGCAAGCTCGGTGCTGACGAACTCAACTTTTCCTCCGACATTGATCTGATCTTCGCCTACCCCGAAGAAGGCGAGACGCGGGGCGAGCGCACCCTGAGTAACAGCGAATACTTTCTGCGCCTCGGGCGGCGGCTGATCAATGTGATCAATCAGCCGACCGCTGAGGGGTTTGTCTTCCGTGTCGACATGCGCCTGCGCCCCTTTGGTGATGCCGGGCCGCTGGCGATCAGTTTTGATGCCATGGAGAATTACTATCAGGTCCACGGCCGCGAGTGGGAACGTTACGCCATGATCAAGGCCGGTATCATCGCCGGTGATCAAAGCGCCGGTACTGTGTTGCTGGAGCTGCTGCGCCCCTTCATCTATCGCCGTTATCTCGACTATGGTGTCTTCGAATCGCTGCGCGAGATGAAGGCGATGATCAGCAGGGAGGTGCAGCGCAAGGGGATGGAGGGCAACGTTAAGCTCGGTCCTGGCGGCATCCGCGAGGTGGAGTTTATCGGCCAGACCTATCAATTGATTCGTGGTGGCCGCAATCGCCGTCTGCAGATCCGGCCGATCCAGCCGGTGCTCGATGTGATCGCGGATGAGCAGTATCTGCCACAGTACGTCGTCACTGCGTTACAGACGGCCTACATCTTCCTGCGCAATACCGAGAATCGCATCCAGGCCATCGCCGATCAGCAGACCCACAACCTGCCCAGCACTGATATTGATCGTCAGCGGTTGACGCTGGCGATGGGGTATCAGCAATGGGCCGATTTTGAGCGCGATCTGCAGCAACATATGCGCGTGGTGCATAGCCATTTCGAGCTGGTGTTTGCCGCGCCGCAGCGCGATCAAGCGGCGGAGCAGGGTTCGCTCTTCGATGCCATCTGGACTGCTTCTGTCACCAACGAGGTTGCCGCTGTCACCTTGACCGAGCAGGGTTATCAGCAGCCCGAGGAGGCGCTGCGGCTGCTGGAGCGGTTGCGTGAAGGGTTTGCTTACAAGAGTATGTCGGACCGTGGCCGCGAGCGCATGGACCGGCTCATGCCGCTGCTGTTGGGGGCTGTCTCTGCCACTGAGCAGCCCACGGTGGCGCTGGCGCGGCTGATCACCCTGATCGAGGCGATCGTGCGCCGCACCGCCTATCTGGCGCTGCTGGTAGAGAACCCCATGGCGCTGTCACAACTGGTGCGACTCTGCGCCGCCAGCCCCTGGATCGCGGCGCAGCTGGCGCTGCATCCGCTACTGCTCGATGAACTGCTCGATCCCCGTAGCCTCTACTCGACGCCCACCCGCGCCGACCTCGAAGCGGAGTTGCAACAGCTGCTCGATCATGCAGCAGAGGATCAGGAGCAGCAGATGGAGGCGCTACGCCGCTTCAAACTCACCAACGTGCTGCGCGTCGCCGCCTCCGATGTGATGGAGGTCTATCCGCTGATGGTGATCTCCGACCACCTTACCGAGGTGGCGGAGGTAGTAGTCAATGCGGTGGTACGACTCGCCTATGGTCATCTGGTCGCCAAACATGGGCGGCCGCAGTGCTGTGTTGCGGATCAGCGGGTTGAGCCTGGTTTCGTGGTGGTCGCCTACGGCAAGCTCGGTGGCGTCGAATTGAGCTACAGTTCCGACCTTGATCTGGTATTCATCCACGGTAGCCGTGGTGAAACACAGGTGACAACCGGCGAGTCGGCGGTGGACAACAGCGTCTTCTTTGCCCGTCTTGGCCAGCGCATCATCCACATGATGACCACTCGCACCCCTTCCGGCATCCTCTACGAGACCGACGCCCGGCTGCGTCCCAGCGGCGAGGCCGGGATGCTGGTGAGTGGCATCGACGCCTTCATCGAATACCAGCGCGCCAGCGCCTGGACCTGGGAGCACCAGGCCCTGGCGCGGGCGCGGGTAGTGGCCGGTGATAACGCGCTGGCGCAGCAGTTTGTCGCCGTGCGTAGCGAGGTGCTGGGGCGGGCGCGTGATGCGGCGCAGTTGCAGCGCGAGGTGCGTGAGATGCGGCAGAAAATGCGCGACGCCCTAGCCAAGAGCAAGCCCGGTTTTTTTGATCTGAAGCAGGATGCGGGCGGCATCGCCGACATCGAATTCATTGTTCAGTATGGTGTATTACGCTGGGCCCACGAACATCCGGCCCTGCTGCGCTGGAGCGACAACGTCCGGCTGCTCGAAACACTCGCCAGTGAAGGGTTGCTGGCGGAGGCCGACGCCACCCTGCTGGCCGACGCCTATCGCACCTATCGCGCTGAGGTTCATCGTCGCGCCCTGCAAGAGCTGAATGGAGTAGTGGATGAGGTAGCATTTGGCGATTGGCGTCTGGCTGTCACGCGAATCTGGCGCGATCTGCTGGAACCGGTAGAATAGAGCTCTTTCACCATTGGGGTGAGTCGGGTTGGTAGGGTGCGCCGTGCGCACGTGAGCTGCCCCGCGAGGGCCTGCCCCACGTAGTGCTTTGGGCAAGCGTTTTGGGCACCCTACGACGAATTTAGAAAGTTTCAGGAGAGTAAAAAATGAGTATGGCGGATCGGGACGGCTTCATCTGGCTGGATGGTGAAATGGTTCCATGGCGCGAGGCCAAAGTACACGTATTGACCCACACCCTGCACTACGGCATGGGGGTATTCGAAGGGATACGCGCCTACAAAACCGATGCAGGTACCGCCATCTTCCGTCTGCAGGAGCACACCGACCGGCTGTTCCGCTCTGCCCACATCATGAACATGAAGATGCCCTTCGACAAGGCGA
>JAYUTP010000206.1:0-7933 GCA_043755075.1 Tenderia sp. (SeqCode) | reverse complement strand
AGGGTAACGTTTGTAATAGGCTGGGCCGTGGCTGCCTTTCTGGTGCATCACAATCATGCCGTTACTCTTGAGTTGTGCTAGGTAATCCTCCAACTTGTGCAGCAGGATCGTGTCAAAACACTCCTCACTATTGCAGTAAGGATCGACATGCAGCGCTGACATCTGCTCGCTAACGATACGATCACACGCCCCTTTGCAGCCGGAGTTATTATCGCGCCACAACACCGGGATGTTGCTGCGCGCCACCACGTCAAGCAGCCCCTCTTGCGACTTAGCGACAGCATCGTCGTAGTTGTCCCGCCCCAAATTGGAGAACATGCAGGGAACCGAGACGGCAGTCGCTGTGCCGCAAGAAGAGACGTTATCAAAGTTGATGATCGCCTCTTGGCTCAGGCGTGGATTGGTGTCGCGAGCGTAACCGTTGAGCGAAAAGTTCTCGGCCCGCGCCGTCTCCCCTACCACCAGGATCAACAAATTCTTTTTACCATTGCTGGCCACATCGGGCCGCTGGCGCGCATCTTCACCGATCTTTTGCATCACCACCGGCCCGGCCTTGGTTGAACCAATGAAATAGTGGCCAAAGGAGTAGAGATGGTTGCTCGGTGTGATCAGATGGCGCAGTTGGTGGTTGTTACGCGCCACCGAGGCGTATTCGTCGTAAAAGGCGTAGATCGATACCGCCGTCACCACCATGCCCAGAGAGAAGACCAATGCCTTGTTGAGCACACCCTTTAAAAAAGGGCGGTATTGGATGTCAAAACGCCAGACCAACAGCGCGGGCAACACTCCCCAGACAAAGAAATAAAACAGCAATCTACCATTCAGCAGTTCGGTAGATTCACCAGCATCGGTCTCCATCACGTTCTGAACCATGGAGCTATCAAGCAATACCCCATACTGATTCATAAAATAACTGACCAGCGAACTGCTTAAGAGTAGAAAGATGAGTACGGATTTAAAAAGATAGCGAAAGCCAAACAGCACCACAAAGGCCTTAAACAGCGCCAACAGGGCTATAAAAAAGGAGCTCAGAAACAGCACCTTGAACAAGAGGCTGTCATTGTCGACCTTAAACAGCGCACTCCAGAGTGAGTCGTTGTAAAAGATCAACAACCACGTCACCACCAACAGTGACAGTTGGTTTACCCCGATCTTTGGCCGAAAACCACGCCACCATGTCAACATCTGCACCACTTCACTTTCCTCACAAATAACCGCAACTTCAAACAGGGTAGAATGTTAACGCCCCTCGAGGCCTTCTATGACACCATCAGAATCTTAAAGATTACTTAACAAACCATTCGGGCAAAACCAACCTCCATGCGCCTGTTTTTAAAAGCCATCCTCATCCTGACGCTAACCGCCACCATCCTGCTACCGGTCGCACTGCTGTTTGCCATTAGCGACCATGCACCACTGGCGAAACCGGCTCCGGCGGTCACTCCGGCGCTGGCACAGGAGTTCAAGCAGATCGCTAAGCAGATGCAGTTCGCGATCTACTACGTCCGCAGCCACACCCTGATCATCTCCGCAAGGCAGGCTGACGCCCTCTTTGCCATCGCTGCACGTGCCCTGCCACGGCTCAGCGGCGAGGCCCAAATGACGGATAAGGGCAGCGAACTTCGGGCCACCCTGCATCTGCCGGAGAACCCCTTTGGCAACTACATCAACCTGCGCCTCGGATTGCCTGCTGTCTCCCAGGGATTGGAGGTCGATTATCTGTCCATCGGCAGACTGACGCTGCACGGTAAGAGCGCTCATTGGGTTATGAAGGAGCTGGCCAACCTCGCCTTTGGCGGTAATGAGGGGACAAAATTGCTGACCACCATCAAGCAGATAAAGAGTCAGCGCGAGCGGCTGATCATCACCTACCAACCTACCCCACATCTGGACGAGAAGCTGGTCGCGGCACTCAAACGTCTGCAACCGTGGCGCGATGAAAGCACCACACCCAATAGCGCCGCCATCCGCGATTACTACCGGCAACTTTGTAGCAATCGCTCAGCCATAACGACTTCACTCAACCAGCCGCTCAGCGCTATGTTTGCACTCGCGGCGACACGCAATAGTTCGGCGCAGGTGGCGGCAACCGAAAATCGTGCGGCGCTGCTGGCAATGGCCATCTATTTTGGTACCTATCGCTTCAACACTATCGTCAACGCCATTCCCGACGAGACCATTAAACAGTGTCAACATGAACGAGTGGAGGCAACTCTGGCGGGGCGTAAAGATATGGCGCTGCACTTCATCTATTCAGCGGCCATCAAGATTCTCACCGACAGCCACACCAGCTTTGCCGTAGGAGAACTGAAAGAGATGTTGGATTCACTCCAAGGCGGCTCGGGCTTCAGCTTTGCCGATCTGGCTGCCGACCAAAGCGGCATCCGTTTTGCCGAATTGGCCAGCGAGCCACGTAGCGCCCGTCAACTCCAGCAGACAGCCGCTCAATTGACCGATGAGCGCTACTTTTTTCCTGATATCAGCCAACTGCCAGAAGCAATTTCACAACCGCAGTTTGATCGCCAATATGGTGATGGCAGTGGTGAGTTTTACAACCAGCTGCTCGATGCCATCAAAAACGCCATTGATGCACTGCCGATCCACCGCGCTGTTCAATAACGGCTCAATAACGCAGCCGATACCAGAGCCGCCCCGCCAGCTCATGCAGCGCCATGGAAGAACTCTGCATAGCCCACGCAACGGGCAACCAACTCATAAAGACAGGCGCATCACCTTCGCTCTTCACCATTAACAGCGTCGGTGCTGGGATCACCTTCAGGCCACTTTTCTCGAAGATCGCCACGGCTCGCGGCATGTGATAGGAATGGGTCACCAGCAGTACCGTATCGATACCCTTCTTCTGCAACAGTTGCTGGGTATATATAGCGTTCTCGGCGGTCGTCTGGCTGCGATCCTCAAGCCACACCTGCTGCACCCCAAAATCGTCTTGCAGACTCTCCGCCATCACCGCCGCCAGACTCATCCCCTGGCTATCCAACACATGACCACCACTCACCAGCAGCGGCAGCCCGGTTTGACGTTGAAGATAAGCGCCATAACGAACCCGTTCCAGCGTGGCATCACCCACCGTGTCATGCCCATACTCCGGCGCATCGCGGTAACGGTTGGAGGAGAGCACGACAATGGCCTGGGCATGCGACTCTTTAATCAGTGTGGCAAGCTGTGCTGGTACCAACGCGGGATAGATTTGCAATTGCTGCATCAGAAATCCGGAGAGGGTCGGGGTGCTTAGCAAATACCCGCTAATCACCCCCGACCACAACAACAGTCGCGCCAATCGCGGACGAAAACGCAACAGCATCAATCCCAGCAGCAACAGCAGTAACAGCCCCCCTGGCGGGAAGATCAATCCTTGCAATGTATTGGTAATCACCAGCTCCATAAAACACCTAAAAAATTCCTTGAAAAATTATGCTCAGCTTAACACTCCGGCCACATCCGCCGCTTGCCACACCTACAGAAAGAGGCTCAAATAGCCGACACATAAGAGTTAGAACGGCACCGGGGACAACAAAGTTGCAACAGCTGTCAGAAAAAGAACAAAAACTCTTCCAGTCGATCCTCGACCAGCTGCCGCATGGCGTCATCTGCCAGGATCATGACGGCACAATCATTGCCATCAACCCTCGGGCTGAAGTGTTACTGGGGCTGACTGCGGAACAACTTCGCCACCACCCGCAAGCGCGGCTCTGGGGCGGGGTACTGCACGATGAACAGCAAGCTCCCTATGACGAGACCAACCATCCGGCGCTGTTGGCGCTGAAGCAGCACACCGCCATCCATCAGAACAACATCTTGGTAAACGGCAAGATATGGCTCAATGTCGAATCAACACCTCACGACACACAGGGTGCCCGCCAAGTGCTCAGCACCCTCACCGACATCACGATGCTCAAAGAGAGGGAACGCCAGACCCAGACTCATCTTTATAAACTGTCTGTCATTGAGCGCATCAACCGCATCAGTGCCAACGCCGATACAACAGAGGATATGCTGGAGCGCTGCCTCGAAGCGTTTCTCAGTATCTTCGATTGCGACCGCGCCGCCCTGCTCTATCCCTGTAACCCCGATGCGACCACCTTCACCATTCCGCTGGAGAAGACCCGTCCTAAGTGGCCAGGGGCGCAGGCGCTAAATACCGAAACTCCCATGAGCCACCATGCCGCCACACTGCTCCGGCAGGTTCTCGCCAGCCCGACGCCGCTTTGCTTCGGTGGCGACAACGGCCAACTCATTCCTGAAGAAATCAGACACGCTTTCTCGATCCGCGCCCAGATGGTGATAGCCCTTCACCCCAAGGTCGGAGGAGCCTGGGCGCTAATTATTCACCACTGTGGTCGCGACCACACCTTCAATGAAGAGGAAAAATGGCTCTTTAGCGAACTGGGCAACCGGATAGCCATCGCCCTTTCCACCCTATTGAGTTTGCGCAATCTGCGTGACAGCGAAGCACGTTACCGCTCACTGGTAGAACATGCGCCGGATGCGCTATTTGTGCTCGATGCCGAGGGCCACCGGCTGATCGACGTCAACAAAAACAGCTGCACACTGTTTGGCCTGCGTCGCCACGAACTTTTCGAGATCGACTACCTGCGCCTCAGCCCGATCCTCCAGCCCAATGGCCTGAATTCGGCGCGACAGTTCCAGCATTTCATCGACCTGACAATTGCTGGTCAACAGCCGGTCTTTGAATGGACCTATCTCAACGGCGACAATGAACAGATCCCCTGCGAGGTCCGGCTGCTACAGCTGCCCGGCACCCAACAGACCCTGATTCGCGGCAGCATCATCGACATCAGCAAACGCAAACGCAACGAAGAGCACATGCGCAAACTCTCGCGCGCCCTGCAACAAACCGCCGACGCCATCGCCATCACTGATCGGTATGGCGTCATCGAGTATGTGAATCCGTCCTTTGAGACGATCACTGGCTATTCAAGCGCCGAGGCGATTGGCCAAACATCGCACATTCTCAACTCCAAAAAACACAGCAAACAATTTTACGAAAATCTCTGGCGAACGATTCTGTCGGGCGAGGTCTTCTGCGATGTCATCACCAATAAAAAGAAGGATGGCACACTCTTCCATGAAGAGAAGACCATCACCCCGCTCAAGGACGATAACGGCAACATCACCCACTTCATCGCCACCGGCCGTGACATCAGCGAACGCATCAACACCCAGGAGCGCTTGCAGTATCTGGCCCATCACGACATTCTCACCAATCTGCCCAATCGCGCCAGCTTCACCGAGCGTCTGCAACAGGAGGTCAAACGGGCCAAACGCAGCCATCACCAGGCAGCCGTGCTCTTTATCGACCTCGACCGTTTCAAGATCATCAACGACACTCTTGGTCATGATATTGGCGATAAGGTATTACAGATGACGGCTGAACGGCTGGTCAATAATCTGCGCGCCAGCGATACCGTTGCCCGCCTCGGCGGCGATGAGTTCGCCATCCTGCTGCCAGAGATCGCCGCCACCGATGAGGTAGCGATGATCGCCGAGAAGCTGCTGCACGACCTCACCAAACCGATGCATCTGGCTGACCGAGAACTCTTCATCTCCGCCAGTATTGGCATCAGTGTCTATCCCGATGACAGCGACGATCCACGCATCCTGGTCAAACACGCCGACATGGCGATGTATCGCGCTAAGAGTCTCGGCCGCAATACCTACCAGTTCTTCTCAGCCGAGTTGAGCAGCAGGGCCGATGAGCGCCTCAGTCTCGAAAGCAGCTTGCGCCGGGCCCTGGAGCGCGAAGAGTTCCTGCTCTACTATCAGCCACAAGTTTCACTGAGCAACGGCACAATCACTGGTGTCGAAGCACTGATCCGTTGGCAACAACCTGAACATGGCCTCACCCCGCCCGATCAGTTCATCCCGATACTGGAAGAGACCGGACTGATCGTAGAGGTGGGCGAGTGGGTCGCACGTAGCGCCTGCCAGCAACTACGCCACTGGCACGATGCTGGCTATCCGATTCGCATGGCCATCAACGTCTCCAGCCGTCAGTTCAATGATGAACGACTGGAGGAGCGCATTCGCACCATCATCAACGAAAATGAAATCGATCCCACCTGTATCGAACTGGAGATTACCGAAAGCCTACTGATGCAGAACCCCGGCAAGACCGAGCAGATCCTGAGAAATTTTGCCGCAATGGGCATCGATCTAGCCATCGATGACTTCGGCGTCGGCTACTCATCTCTCAGTTACTTGCGCCGTTTTCCGCTTAACACCCTCAAGATCGACCGCACTTTTGTTAACGACATCACCACCAATCCCGATGACGCCGCCATCGTCAGTACCATCATCGCCATGGCCAAAACATTGAAGCTGGCGGTCATCGCCGAAGGAGTCGAAACACAAGCGCAACTCGACTTCCTCAAAGGGCAACAGTGCGAAACCATGCAGGGTTACTTCTTCTCCAGACCGGTGCCAGCAGCGGAGATCAACAAACTGCTCGCACACCACAACAGCCCATCACCAAAATAAAAAGGGCGGACAGGAGTCTCCTCCTGCCCGCCCTCGATAACTTAGCTTTTATTATTTAGTTGGTGATCGGATCAAGCGTTATCTCAACACGACGGTTACGCGCCTTGCCCTCAGCGGTATCATTACCCGCCACTGGCTGCGACTCACCATAACCCACTGATGCCAGACGTTCCGTCACTACACCGCGACTATTGAGATACTGCGCCACGGTCTGGGCGCGCTGCTGCGACAGGGTCATATTGTAATCATCAGCGCCACTGCTATCGGTATGACCGGCCACCGTCACTAGCGTGGAGGAATACTCCTTCAGCACCAAATTTACTGAATCAAGTACAGCAAAGAAGTTGGACTTCAGCGCCGAACTGTTGACATCAAAGGTGATGGCGCTAGGCATGTTAAGGATAATATTGTCACCGTTACGGGTAACACTGACACCCGTGCCCTGCAACTTCTCGCGCAACTTGGCCTCTTGAGTATCCATGTAAACACCAACGCCACCGCCAGCAATCGCGCCGATACCAGCACCCTTCAATGCGCGCTGTTTGCGTGATGCCTTATCACCAGTCGCCGCCCCCAGAACCGCGCCCGCTGCCGCGCCAATCATGGCACCTGAGGCCAACTTGGAGGTCTGCTTCTCGCCAGTATAGGGGTTAATGGTTGAACAGCCAGAGACACTCAATGCCACAACAACCGCGCCTGCCATCAACCAACGACCTTTCTGCAACTTCATAATCAATTCCTTAGGTTAGTAAATGGCGGCATCTTAACCTAATCGCCGCGTCGGCAGCCAGAGGGAAGCCACTTCCATACCGCGCCATAACGATCTTTTACATTTCTACCGCTATAATGGCCCCCCATCCCCAGCCAGTGCTCCACTCATGTTCAACTTCACCGCCCTGCCGCCGCTCAGCCTCTACGTGCACATCCCCTGGTGCGTGCGCAAATGCCCCTATTGCGACTTCAACTCGCATGAAAAAAAGAACGAACTTCCTGAAAAACAGTACGTCGCCGCCCTGCTCGCCGACCTGGAGCAGGAGCTGCCTGAGGTTTGGGGCCGCCCGGTTCATAGCATCTTCATCGGCGGCGGCACCCCCAGCCTTTTCTCCGCCGAAGCGTTCGACACGCTACTCTGCGGCATCCGCGCCCTCCTACCGCTCTCCCCGACCGCCGAGATCACCTTGGAGGCCAACCCCGGCGCCATCGAGACCGGAAAATTCCACGAGTTCCGCGCACTCGGCATCAACCGCCTCTCCATCGGCGTGCAGAGCTTCAACGACGACCTATTGCAAAAGATTGGCCGCATCCACGGCCGTCGCGAAGCGCTGCGCGCCGCCGAACAGGCCCACGACGCCGGCTTCGACAACTTCAACCTCGACCTGATGTTCGGCCTGCCGCAGCAGACATTGGCCCAAGC
>JAYUTP010000205.1:0-6670 GCA_043755075.1 Tenderia sp. (SeqCode) | reverse complement strand
CATCACAGGAATCACCGAGGCCGTCACCATCGCTGTCGGTTTGCGGCGGGTTGGTGATGGCGGGGCAGTTGTCCACATCGTCTAAAAAGGTGTCGCCGTCGCTGTTGTCACAAGCATCGCCAATACCATTGCCATTCCTGTCGGCTTGCAGCGGGTTGGATTTAAATAGGCAGTTATCGACCTTGTTGTCGATGCCATCGGCATCGGCATCGGCGGCCGCGGCGGGAAAGGTGAAGAGCATGGCGGCGCAGAGAAACAGCAATCGCATGAAAACAGAGGGGCTGGCTTTGCTGAACAGGTTGTTGCTCATGGTGGAAACTTCCTACGACCCGTTTGATAGATTTAAGACACAGACAAAATCGATTCTACCACTGATGAGTGTGCAGATGCGGGCCGGCTGACGGCTCGCACCTGCCGTTTAAGGGCTATTATGTGCCTTCGGTCGGAAGGGCTAGCAAACCCGAGGCTGGGAGGGCTGTTTGGTCAGCAGCGCCGGAGTAACGGGGGATTTAGCTCAATCGCCACACTATGATCGTTGCTCCGCTGGTGATTTTCTGCGCCGATCCGTGATGTAACAGCTACGTTTCATATAATTAAAGAGCGGCACTTGTTCGGCCGGTCTTGAGCGGTTTTTACGCTGGGGCTGGAGCGGAACGGTGGATGGCGTCACAAAATCTTCACTTTCAGGTTATATGGTGAGTGACATGGTTGTCATCAAAGCTGCTTAAGTTTTCAGTCGCAGTGGAAGTTGGTCGTGCCGCGGGTGTGTACTGAATATGCATTAGACACTATCCAGAATGGCGGTTATGACACTGTTATACTAATCGCCATAATTAATTATAGACGGAGTTAAACATGGATCAGTCATTTGGATTTTTAAATATCCTTTTCAGCTTTTGGGGTGGTCTAGCGGTAGTTTTGATTGTGGTGCTCAAAACCTCGGTCAAATTTGTGCCGCAAAATCGCGCTTATATTATCGAGCGCTTTGGAAAATATCAGGGCACCTTGGTTGGTGGTTTGAACTTCGTCATTCCCTTCATCGATCGCATTGCTTACGAACGCACACTCAAGGAGCAGGCCATTGATGTGCCGAGCCAGAGCGCCATCACCAAAGATAATATCGGTCTAACAGTGGACGGCGTGCTCTACCTCAAGGTGATCGAGCCGAGCAAGGCCAGTTACGGGGTTGAGGACTACACCTATGCCGTCACCCAGCTGGCGCAGACCACTATGCGTTCCGAGATCGGTAAGCTCGATCTTGACCGCACCTTTGAAGAGCGTGACACCCTCAATGTTGCCATCGTCAACTCCATCAATATGGCCGCCGAGCCGTGGGGAGTGCAGGTGATGCGTTATGAGATTAAGGACATCACGCCGCCACGCAGTGTGCTGGAGGCGATGGAGCGGCAAATGAAGGCCGAGCGTGACAAACGTGCTTCGATTCTTGAATCGGAAGGGCAGCGCCAGGCTGCCATCAATGTTGCCGAGGGTCAAAAGCAGTCGCAGGTGCTCGCGGCCGAGGCGGAGCGTGCGCAACAGATCCTCAAGGCTGAGGGTGAGGCGAAAGCGATCGAACTGGTGGCGCTGGCCAAGGCTTCCGCCATCCGCACCATTGGCGAGAGCGCTGTGACTCCGGCGGGGCAGAAGGCGATTCAGTTCGATCTCGCCACGCTTGCCATCGAGGCCAAGAAGATGATCGCTAAAGAGTCTACGATTGTGCTGATGGACGACAAGTCGAGCAGTGCTAGTAATACGGTGGCGGAGGCAGTGGCGATTGTCACTGCCATGAATAACAGTGATGCTTTCAAACCTAGCAGGTAGCGACGATGATCGAATTTTTCAACGCCAATCAACAGACCTTTTGGTTCGCCGTTGGCTTTGCCCTGCTAGTGATAGAGGCGCTGGCCTTTGGTTTTACCTCGGGCGTGTTGCTGTTTGCGGGCATTGGCGCACTGAGCACGGGCATTTTGATGTGGGCCGGGCTGTTGCCGCAGAGCTGGGGGGCGGGTATTGGTAGCTTCGGTCTCTGCTCTGCGCTCTCCGCCGCATTGCTGTGGAGGCCATTGCTGAAACTGCAAAATCCAAAAGGGTTGCCCGTGCATGATTTGAGCAGTGATTTTATCGGCCACGAATTCCGGCTGGAGCAGACCATTACCCATATCGCCCCTGGCAAAACCCACTACTCTGGTGTCGAGTGGCGGGTTGAAATCGATGACAGCGCTACAGTCGAACAGATCGACGCTGGGGCCAAGGTGGCAGTGGCGTCGATTGATGTGGGGGTGTTCCGGGTACGGCCAGTAGTTTGAACGTGTCTATTTGAACTGGCACAAATCACAAAATCACCGCGCTAGTGGAATCACTCGTGGCGCAGTGCGTCAATTGGATTGAGGCGCGCCGCTTTGCGTGCCGGGAAGTAACCGAACACCACGCCAACTGCGGCAGAGAAGAGAAAAGCGCTGATGACGATGGTGCTGTCGAGCATGAAGGGGAGTTCGAGCGCGGTGGCGATGAACCAGGATGAGACGATGGCGACCAGGATGCCGACGATGCCGCCGACGGATGAAAGTACCACTGCCTCGACCAAAAACTGCCGCTGTACTTCGCGTTCGAGTGCGCCGATGGCGAGACGGATACCGATCTCGCGAGTTCGTTCGGTCACCGATACCAGCATGATGTTCATGATGCCGATGCCGCCGACAATGAGGCTGACGGCGGCGACAGCCCCCAGCAGTGCGGTCATGATTTGGGTGGTGCCGGTCATGGCCTTGGATATCTCTTTCATGTCGATGACGCTGAAGTCATCCTCTTTGTCGCCGCTGATGCGACGGCGCTCCCGCAGCAGGCGTTCAATGTCGTTTTTAACCGACTCTGTGGCGATACCGGGGCGTGCCGAGACGTGAATATGACTGACATTTTGATTGCCAGCGATACGGCGCCAGAAGCTGCGTAGCGGGATGAGGATGGCGTCGTCCTGATCTTGGCCCATGGCGGATTGTCCTTTGGTGGCGAGTAGTCCAATCACCTGGCAGGAAATCTTGCCGAGACGAATGCTGCTGCCAATGGGGTCTTGTTGTCCAAATAGTTCTCTGCGTACCGTGGCACCCAGCAGGCAGGCCGGGGCGCCAGCGCGCAGTTCGCCGCTGCTGAAGTTGCGCCCGGCACTGAGTGTCCAGTTGCGCACAGTGAGGAACTGAGCATCAACACCGCTGACGGTGGTGGACCAGTTGGCATTACCAGAGACGGCGGTGGTCGGTTGTGACGTAGAGGCGGAAGCGGCGACGATGGTGGGGATGTCGCGCCCCAGTGCTTCGGCATCGGCGAGTTCAAACGATTTGGCCTGTTCGCGGGCGCCGGGGCGGTGACGCTGGCCGGGGCGGGCGATGAGCAGGTTGCTGCCGAGGCTTTCGATCTGCGCCGTCACCTTGGCGGTGGTACCGTTGCCGATGGTCATCATGATGATGACGGCGGCGACGCCAATGACGATGCCGAGCATGGTGAGCATCGAACGCAACAGATTACGGCGGATTTCACGCAGGGCCAGTGACAGGGCGCTCCACCACATCAGATATTCTCCCCGCTGTGTTCATCACGCTGAATCGCGCCATCAATGAACTGGATGGTGCGGTTGGCAAAGGCGGCAATGTCACTCTCGTGCGTTACCATGATGATGGTGATGCCTTGGTCGCGGTTGAGCGTGGTGAGCAGCGCCATGATTTCGTGGCTGCGTTGGCTGTCGAGATTGCCAGTCGGTTCATCGGCGAGCAACACGGTCGGTTCCGTGACCAGGGCGCGGGCGATGGCGACACGCTGTTGCTGACCGCCAGAGAGTTCGGCGGGGGTGTGCTGCTCGCGTCCTTCAAGTCCAACGGCGGCGAGTGCCGCACGGGCGCGGGCGTGACGTTCACGGCTGGGGATGCGGCGATAGATCAGCGGCAGTTCGACATTCTCCAACGCGGTGGTGCGCGCCAGCAGATTGAACCCCTGAAAGACAAAGCCGATGTAGTGGCGGCGCAGTAGGGCGCGTTGATTGCGCGACAGCGCTTCCACCGCCGCGCCTTGAAACAGGTACTGACCTGTAGAGGGCGTGTCGAGACAACCTAGAATGTTCATGCAGGTTGATTTGCCCGAACCGCTCGGCCCCATCATGGCGACGAACTCACCACTGTTGATGGTGATATCAATGCTGCGCAGCGCGTTGACGGCGGCATCGCCATGACCGTAGGTTTTGCTCAGGTTGCGTAAAATAATGAAGGGGGTGACGCCGCTCATCGCGCCGCTCCGCCCGCTACACCCACCAGCAGCGTTGCACCGGCTTGCAGTTCACCTTCCAGAAGTTGGGTCATGCGGCCATCGCTGACACCGGTCTTGATGGTGATGGCAGTGGGTTGCTGATCCTGCAGAATCCAGACCTGTTTTTGTTTGCTGCTGTCGTCGTGGTTTTTGTTGTTACTGCCCCCCCAGCGTGGCAGTAGTTTGTCCATAAAGCTGCGTTGATCTTTTTCCGGCGCGGCGGGGGGAATAAAACGCAGTGCAGCGTTGGGGATTAGCAGTGCATCGTGAATCTCTTGCACGACAATACGAGCGGTGGCAGTCATGCCGGGGCGCAGTGCCAGATCTTTGTTTTCAACCGCCAGCAATGTTTCGTAACTCACCACGCCGGCGGCACTCTGTGGCACCAACCGCACCTGGGTAATCTTGGCGGTAAAGGAACGTTCGCCATAGGCATCAACTGTGAAGCTGGCGTTTTGTCCGGCATGCACCTGGCCGATGTCGGCTTCATCCACCGAGACGTGCAGCTCCATCTGGCTCAGACTTTCGGCAAGGGTAAAGAGGATTGGCGCTTGCAGTGATGCCGCGACGGTTTGGCCTGGCTCTATGGCGCGTTTAAGGACGATGCCGTTGATGGGGGAGAGGATCACTGCCTTGGAGAGCCGGGTCTGTTCTGCTTCGAGAGTTGCCTTGGCCTGCGACACCTGCGCATTGGCGCTGGCTTCATCAGCGACGGCGCGATCACGCGCCGCACGCACCGTCTCCATGTCCTGCGTTGGGCATAGCCCCTGCTGTGCCAGAGTCTCGCAACGTTTCAGTTTCAGGTTGGTCTCTTGCACCGTCACCTTGGCCTGTAATACCCGTGCATCGGCTACCTCAAGCGCAGCTTGTGACTGCACGACACGAGCCTTTTGCTCACCAGTATTGATGCGCGCCAGTACCTGGCCGCGTTTAACTCGATCGTTAAAATCAACGCTGATCGATTCGATCATGCCCGAGATCTCACTGCCCACATCCACCTGATTTAGCGGCGCTAGTGTGCCGGTGGCGGTGACGGTGATGGTGAGATCGCCACGCTCGATAGCAGTGGTGGCAAAATTAGGCGCTTCATTACTACTGCCGCGCGACAGCGTCAGCATTAGCGCGACCGCCGCCAGCACGATAACGCTGATGATAATCAGTGTGTAGCGGCGCGGTTTTTCCTTGGCCAAAACTTGCTGAATATCAGGAGATAAGTTGCTCATGGTGGTCTCTGTATAAACCTTAAATGGGGACATGTTAGCGAAGGATCATGTTAACAGGAAGTTGCGGGTGTACTCGTTTTTGTGTCGCCAAGATGTGTGGTCACGGATAAGTCAGAACATCCTGCTCTTCACTCGTCTGTAGTTGGTTTGGGTAGATCTTCAGTATTATTGACCATAACTATCCTCGCGGCAGTTAAACGGTGTGAACATCCAGCGCTTTAACCGCAAACAGTCGCGAGTGAGGCGAGCGCAAGACTGACTATGGAATAACTATCGAGCCACGGCAGGATTATCGGCTTGCCAAACGTCACTGGTCTCGGCTAGATTGTGACTCGACGGCAGAGGATGTCGAGAATAGTCGTTCATAATAATCCAAATTAGAGCTACCGTTTGTGGTGTTTTGCCCGGTGTGTTTGTTATGCCGGGTCATCACTTAAAGGTTCCAGGCACTTGCCATTGTTGTTGCGTCCGCTAATGGTTTCGTCTTGTCCTGGAGGAAAAATAATGATGTTTTTTTAGGGCACAGACATGGCTAACAAGCAACAACCAAGAGCAAGAGAAAGGTTTAGGAAAACACTGATCATGGCATTTATCGCCACAATGACGTGTGCAACCGGCGCGCAGGCCGTGGCCGACAAAGGTACCGAGGTGCGCCGCATCACTTTCATCCACACCAGCGACATGCACGGTGATTTTCACCCTCACGCCAACGTGCGTGACGGGCAGCTTTCGGAAGGCGGACTGGCGCGTGTGTTCACCGTGATCGAGGGGATACGCAAGCGTTCGAAGAACCCGTTTTATGTACATACTGGCGACACCATTCAAGGCAGTGCCGAATCGCTGTTTACCAAAGGCCAAGCCATGATCGACGTGATGAACGTGTTCGGCGTACAGGCCTTCGCGCCCGGTAACTGGGAGTTCGCCTACGGTGTCGGCCGTTTCCGCGAGGCGTTTCTTGGCGTTAACGGCAACGCGCCGCAGGCCAACTGGGGCATCTCGGCGGTAAATGCGTATTACAACGGCCAGGCAGGTCATGCCGACGACCCGAACGGTACGTATGGCGCATCCAACGCGGGAAGGTTGTTGGTAGCACCGTACAATGGCAAACCGTACCGTGTCGAAACGATCGACGGTGTCAAAGTGGGTATCTTCGGCTG
>JAYUTP010000204.1:0-2318 GCA_043755075.1 Tenderia sp. (SeqCode) | reverse complement strand
AGTAATAATCTTACGGTCTCCGGCAGTGCGATTTTGTATCTGCCTGCCAGTCACAGTTATACGCCCAGTGCAAATGTTGTTACGCCAGCGATGAAGAGTCTCGGTACTTTTAATGGCGGGGCAGGGACGATCGACAGTAATGGTGATTTGTTGATTGCGGGCGGCGTCTTCACGGCGACCAGCGGCATCACGTATGTTAACCGCCATTACACGCGCTCGGCCGGCACCTTTACGCACAACAGCGGCACGGTGATCTTCGACGGCACCAGCGGTATCAATCTGATTACGCCGGGTGGCCAAGCGTTTTACAACATCGGTTTCAACGATGCGGCCGGTACGGCTACTTATCAGCTGCAAGGCGCGCTGACCGTGGCGAACGATCTGACGGCCACTGACGGTATTCTTGATACTAAGTCAGGATCGAATTTCGCCGTTAACGTGACACGTGATTTCCTCCAGACCGGCGGCCGGGTATTGGCGCAGTCGTCGACTGTTACCGTTGGGCGCCACTTTACCGCTAGCGGTGCAGAGTTGGAAACGGGGTTTAATACTGCCTCTTTGGTCATGACGGGCACGGGGGATCTGACCTACGGTGCTATCACCCAAGAATGGAATAATGGTTTTAATAATCTTACCGTTGGCCAAAGCGGTAATACCGTTACCCTCGTCAATACTCTCGCTGTTATCAATAATCTCACTCTCGGCTCTGGAACATTCACTGGGGCATCCCAATCGGTTTATCTGAAAAAAGTGGGAACCCCGTTGGTATTCGACCCGAATTCGACGATCAGTATCGCGAGACTGAAATTTTTCGGCGCGGGAGCGCAAAACATTCCGGTCCTGAGCAACGGCTATGGTTCGACTATCCAGCTTGTCGGTGCCAATACCAGCGTGACTCAACTCGGTGCGACGACCCTTAATGCCGGCAAGAGTCTGCTCATTGATGGTGATTCTTATGTCACACGGATAAACACTTATTCCACCGGCGGTTTCGCCCTGACGGTGAGCGGTAACATCCAGGTTGGTGCCGGCAGTGACAGCGGCACCAAGACTTTTAATGCCACTAATAGTACCGTCACGGTTGGCGGTAATATTGACATCCGCAGTGGTACGACGGCCTTCACTAATACTAGCTCGACGGTGATTTTAAATGGCGCGGCGACGCAAACCGTATTGATGAGCGGTAAGAGCTTTAACAATCTGACTATCACTAACGCGAGTGTGGGTGGCGTGCAACTCCTCGACGGTTTCAGTGCCGCCAATTTTACGGACGTTACCGCCGCGTCAAAAATCATCTTTAAGGCCGGGGCGACATATGCCATTTCGGGTACATTGACGTTAACGGGCAGCAGCGGTAACGAGATCATGTTGCTCAGCGACAGTGCGGGTACGCGTTTTACCCTCAACATCACCGGCGGCGCGCAAGCGGTCTCCTACGTTAGCGTCAAAGACTCACAATCATCGACTAATAGTATCACCGCGAGCAGTTCGATCAACGTCTCCGGTAATGATGATTTGGAGTCGGCGCCGCATTGGATCTTTGAGAAAATCATTAGCGGTACGATCTACACCGATGAAGGTGTGACCCTGATTGGTAACGGTGCGGTGATTCGTTTGTTGGTAAACGGTACAAGCCAGGGCACCTCGGCCACGGCAGGTGGCACGGGCACGTATTCCATCACCACCACTGCGCTGAGCCCAGGGGATGCGATCTTGGTGTACATCGATGGCTTTGCGACGAAGGGCAGCACGACATCGGTATCAAACGGCGCCAGCCTCAGCGGTTTGCATATTTACGGGGGCCATGTGATCGCACGTCACGATAATGGGGGCAGTATTAGTAACGCCAACATCCAAGCCGCCAAAGGCGCGTATGTCGATACCGATATCGAGTACAGCGCCGATGGCAGTAATAATCTTACGGTCTCCGGCAGTGCGATTTTGTATGTGCCCGCCAGTCACAGTTACACACCTGCCGCGAATATCGTCACGCCAGCAATGAAAAGTCTCGGCACATTTAATGGGGGCGCGGGTGTTATGACGGTGAACGGCGCGCTTACCCAAGGCGGTGGTGCTTTCACCGCCACCAGCGGCACCACGACTATCACTGGCGATTTCACCATCTCGGCGGGGACGTTTACACACAACTCGGGCATTGTCGCCTTGACGGGAACGTCGGCGCGCACCGTTAACACCGGCAGTGCATCATTAAACAACCTTACCATCAATACCAATACCAATGCTGTCACTATCACGGGCACGGTTAGCGTGTCCGGGAACCTCACCTTGACCGCTTACTATCAGATCAATACTGGCAC
>JAYUTP010000203.1:0-2255 GCA_043755075.1 Tenderia sp. (SeqCode) | reverse complement strand
CTTCGATAGCGAAGCGCAAGCACAGCAGGTGATGGCGCAGATGTCGACGCAGTGGCGCGGCTTTATTGCCAAAGGCTTGAATCGTTCACCCTTATTCACACGGCTGGCCGTTATGGTGCACCCCGTTGCTGAGTGAGATGACTGTTTTTTTGATTGATTATTGGGGTGTCGCCAAGCGGTAAGGCACTGGATTTTGATTCCAGCATACCCAGGTTCGAATCCTGGCACCCCAGCCATACATTTTACCCACGGGTCAAAACGTAAGAGGTACACGGCGTGTCTGATAGCAGGATGATGGTGTTCACCGGGAATGCCAACCCGCAGCTCGCCCAGGATGTGGTCCGCTACCTTGATACGCATCTCGGCAAGGCGGTTGTTGGCCGTTTTAGCGATGGTGAAATCATGGTTGAGATCATGGATAACATCCGTGGTCGCGATGTCTTTATCATCCAGTCCACTTGTGCACCGACCAATGACAACCTGATGGAATTATGTGTCATGATCGACGCCATGCGTCGGGCCTCTGCGGCGCGTATCACAGCCGTTATCCCCTATTTCGGTTATTCGCGTCAGGATCGCCGTACCCGTTCGGCCCGTGTCCCCATTACTGCCCGGTTGGTCGCTGACATGTTGACCGTCAGTGGTGCCAATCGCATACTCACCGTGGATCTGCACGCTGATCAGATCCAGGGCTTTTTTGATCTGCCAGTGGACAATATCTATGCCTCTCCTATTCTGTTGGGGGACATCTGGCGTCGCTTTAAGAGAGAGGAAAATATTGTAGTGGTGTCACCTGATGTCGGTGGCGTGGTGCGCGCCCGTGCTCTGGCCAAGCGCCTTGACGATGCCGAGCTGGCCATTATCGACAAACGCCGTCCCAAGCCCAATGAGGCGCGGATAATGAATATTATCGGTGATGTCGATGGCCGTGCCTGTATCTTGATTGATGATTTGGTGGATACTGCTGGCACTCTTTGTCAGGCGGCAGCGGCACTCAAAGAGCGCGGCGCTACCAAGGTAGTTGCCTACTGTAGCCATCCGGTGCTCTCGGGTCCGGCGGTCAGCAATATTGAAAATTCGCAGCTGGATGAGTTGGTTGTTACCGACACCATTCCGCTGTCAGCGGAGGCCCAGGCCTGTAGCCGTATCCGTCAGCTGAGTCTGGCGGAGCTGCTGGGTGAAACCATTCGTCGTATCAGCAACGAAGAGTCTGTTAGCTCTCTGTTTGTTGAATAACAGCATTTACCGTCCTGGCAGCCAGTGGTTGCCAGGCTGGTAAAACATGCCGCGCCTGGTCGCGAGTGCGGCACTATTTAAACAGTAACGAGAGATCAAATAATGAAACTTGAAGAATTTGTGGTTGATGCAGTGCTGCGTAGTGACGAGGGGAAGGGTGCGAGCCGCCGCCTGCGTCGTACCGGCATGGTGCCAGCCGTTATCTATGGTGGTAACAAAGAGCCGCAGAGTCTCTCTCTGCAGCACAACGTTTTGTTGCGGCATGTTGAGCATGAGGCGTTTTTCGCTCATATCCTCGAAATTAATGTTGCTGGCAAGGTGGAAAAGGCAGTCGTGAAGGATCTACAGTGGCACCCCGTCAAGTCTGCCATCGTGCACATCGATTTCCTGCGCGTTAATGAGAGCTCCGTCATTCGTATCCACGTACCTATTCACTTCATCGGTGAAGATGTGGCTCCAGGCGTTAGTAGTGGTTCAGTCTTTACTCATCAACTGACCAGCGTTGAAGTAAGCTGCCCAGCGGGCAAACTGCCTGAGTTCATCGAATTGGATGTTTCTGCCATGGAGCTGGGTGAGTCACTGCACCTGTCAGACATCAAGCTGCCAGCAGGTGTTGAAATCGTTGCGCTGATCCACGGCCCAGAGCACGACCTGCCAGTAGTCGCCATCGTCGCCACCCGTGGTGCTGATTCCGATGAAGGAGATGCTACTACTGAGGAAGCAGGTGCTGCTGAGTAACTTCAGTCCCTGTCAGATTGTTATTGAAGGAGGCCGGCGTTGTCTGCTGTTGTCGCTTTAATTGTGGGGCTGGGAAATCCCGGCCCGCAATATGAGGAGACCCGGCATAACGCCGGTTTTTGGTTTGTGGAGGCGATTGCCCGCAGTCAGGGGCAGGCGTTTCGTTCAGAAGCCAAGTTTTTTGGTGATGTTGCCAAGGTCAACATGAGTGGCCAGCAGGTCTGGTTGCTGAAACCCAATACCTACATGAATCGTAGTGGCCAGGCGGTTGCCGCCCTGGC
>JAYUTP010000202.1:0-2742 GCA_043755075.1 Tenderia sp. (SeqCode) | reverse complement strand
CCTGCACTTCCACGACATCGAACAGCTGCTGCGGGTGTTGCACCAGCTGCGCGACCACGGCAATACCATTGTCATCATCGAACACAATCTTGATGTGATCAAAACCGCCGACTGGCTCATTGATGTAGGCCCGGAGGGTGGTGACAAGGGTGGTGCCATTGTCGCGACCGGCACACCGGAAATGGTGGCGGAAAATCCCAACTCACACACCGGGCACTTCCTCAAACCACTGCTGGCAAGAACAACACTGCGCAAGGCACAGCGGGCCTCGTAACAGGGCCCGTCGTTTTTCTGCTAAAAGCCGTGCCATACTGATGAACACAGCCATTAAGGGAACCATTCACAAGCAGTAACAGTCACAAACTATACCTTTCCAAAACCAACAAATTAAGGAGCTCTCCATGTATAACTCTCGATCCTGGCGCCTTGCCCTGGCAGGTGCGACTCTCTTCAGTGGTGCGGTACTGGCCAGCCCTCCGAGTAATATGCCCATGCACGGCAGCATGATGGGAGCTGGCATGGCGATGGGGCACGGCCAAGGCAAGTCTTGTGATTCTGACAACAAACATGGCGGCACTACTAATGACCCGCATATGTCCAGCATGCGCAATGTGGAGGCCCTCGATCTGAATGCCGAGCAACTTAAAAAAGTGACCACTCTGCGTCGCGAGCTGCGCAACAATACCTGGGACTTGCAGCGCCAAGAGATCGAACAGCGTGAACAGTTGAGTGACCTTTATAGCAACGAGAAATTGGATGTGGTCGCCATCAAAGCCGCTTATGAGAAACTCTTCCAGGTCAAACTAAAAATAATCGAACACTCCCTCAACTTCAAACAGTCATTGAGCAAGGTACTGACCAAAGAACAAGCGGAGCAATTTCAGCAGATGATGCACGGCTCAATGGGCGGCCACCATGGCGGCATGATGGAAATGGGCCACGCTATGGGAATGAAGTAAGAACCGGTAGGCTAGGTGGAGGTCGGCGCAGTTTGCCGACTTCAACCCATCATTCAGCGTCCAATGGCGGATACGCACTTAGGAGTTATTCATGAAACTCTCGGCAATTCACCTCAGTGTACTGGCAGCACTTGCGGCAGTGGGTTGCAACGCCTCCTATGCAAATTCAGCAAAAGACCACATCAAAAAGAAAGGTATCACTTCAATTGAATTTATCGGCATGGCTGCGCCAGCAACAGCCAAGCAGCGCGCCTCGGTCTATAGTGCCGCTAAAGTAAAGATTAACTACAAAGATGGCAGCAGCAAAGTTCAACCACTTGAGTACAAACAGCTCTTTGCCACCACTGATATCATCAATGGCAAAATAGCGGGGGGTCTCTTTGATGCCGCTGGCCAACCACTGATCGACAACAGCATACCGGATAGTCCCTCCCAATATGCTTCCGATACTCCAGACGCCAACAGCCTGCTGAAGGTTGATCACGCCAATGCAAAGTCTCTGGGGGTGAAAGGCAACCCACTCTTCATGATCACCCACTATGAGTACGTCTCCGTCAACAACAACGGCAAGAAAGAACATGGCAAACTGCCAATGGCCATGAGCCTGACCACACTGGATCAAAACAAAAATAGTGGCAAACTCTCTTTAGTCAACTACAGCAATATCGACATGGCCGGGATCAAGGGGCTGTGGAATCCATGCGGCGGCTCACTCTCGCCCTGGAATAGCCACCTCGGTAGCGAAGAGCATGAACCCGATGCCCGCGCCTATGAGGCCGACAACAGCAAAGGTCCACACACACCGTTCACTGTGAAGTACTACAACAACACCGTCATCGCCAACCCTTACGACTACGGCCATGTGCCGGAGGTGACCATCGCGGCTGACGGCAGCAGCACCGTTGTAAAGCACTACGCCCTCGGCCGTATCTCCCACGAACTCGTGCAGATGATGCCCGATCAACGCACCGCCTATATGGGTGATGATGGCAACTACACTGGCCTCTTCATGGTCGTGGCTGACAAGGCCACCGATCTGAGCGCTGGCAACATTTATGCTGCCAAGTGGAACCAGAACAGCGCCGATGGCGCAGGCAGCGCCACCCTCAGCTGGATCAATCTAGGCCACGCCACTGATGCCGAAATCAAAACGTTGATCGCCAACGGCATCAAATTCAGCGACATTTTCATGGCCTCCAGCACCGATCCTGCTGACGCGACATACAAGAAGGTGCGCACCAACAACGGTGTTGAGTGGCTCAAGCTCAACAGCGGCATGCAGCAGGCCGCCGCCTTCCTCGAAACACGCCGTTACGCGGCCTACCTTGGCGCAACCACCGAGTTCAACAAAATGGAAGGTGTCACCGTCAACGCGGCGGACAAAAAACTTTATATCGCCATGGCCTATGTTGAGAAGGGAATGCTCACCAACGCCAGTGATCCTGCTGATGACATCAAACTGTCAACGCTCAGCTCTGGCGCCGTCTATCAGTTAGATCTTGCTAACGCACAGAAAGATAGCCTCAGCAACCCCATCGATAGCGCCTACGTCGCCACCACCATGAGTGGTTTGGTGTGGGGTGAGGACCAGGCGGCGGATGCGGTGGGCAATACCGCTAACGATGAAAAAATTGCCAACCCAGACAACCTCAAATACTCCTCAAAGCTGCGCACCCTCTTCATCGGCGAGGATAGCAGTCGTCACGTCAACAATTACCTCTGGGCCTACAGCATCGATAGCAGCAAACTGTCGCGCATCCTCTCCACACCGGCCGGTGCGGAA
>JAYUTP010000201.1:0-5677 GCA_043755075.1 Tenderia sp. (SeqCode) | reverse complement strand
CTCCACCTCAATAGGCGAAAGATCCTCGGCAATGTTGTGGCGGCAGCGCTCCACCATCGCCTCTGAATTATCGATGGCGATGATGCGGCAGTCGTGGTGCGGCACGCGGCGGCGCATCGCCAGTGTCGAAGCGCCGAGTGAAGAACCAAGATCGTAGAGGTGGGTGCCGGACTGGGCATACTGCTCCGCCAGCAGACCGATCAGCGTGATGAGCGTGCCGTAGCCGGGCACCGAGCGCCGGATCATGTCGGGGAAGACTCTGGCGACACTCTCGTTGAATTCAAAATCAACCAGACGGTCATGGGGTTGGGCGTAGATGTTGTCTTCGACTGTTGGGCTCATGGCGGGCATTCTGGCAATGGTTTAGAGTGCGGTCATGATACACCATCAACATCTCATTCTAGAGCCTGCCCCGAGAGGCGTTTTGGCCATGGAGCTGATCGACAGCCACTGTCACATCGATGTCGCCGAGTTTGATGACGACCGTGCCGCCGTGCTGGAGCGCTGCCGCTGCGCCGGTGTCACCCGGCTAGTGGTGCCGGGGGTGGATGCGGCACGCTGGCCAGGGTTGATCGCCCTCTGCCGCCGTGAAGCGGGGCTATACCCGGCGTTGGGGCTGCACCCGATCTATCTTGAACAGCATGGTAACGATGCAGTGCAGTGGCTGGAGCAGCAGCTCGCTATCACCCCGGAGGTAATCGCCATTGGCGAGATCGGTCTCGACTTTTTTGTCGCTGAACTGGATCGTCAGCGGCAGCAGGCGCTGTTCGAGGCGCAGCTCAGCATCGCCCGTGACGCCAACCTGCCGGTGATCCTCCATATCCGTAAAGCCCACGACCAAGTGCTCGCCACATTGCGCCGTCTGCGTGTCACAGGCGGTATCGCCCACGCCTTCAGCGGCAGCCTGGATCAGGCCCGGCACTTCATCGAGCTGGGTTTTAAACTCGGCTTCGGCGGCACCATGACCTACGATGGCGCCAACAAAATTCAGCGCCTGGCGCGCGAACTGCCGCTGGAAGCCATCGTCCTAGAGACCGATGCGCCGGACATGTCCGGCGCCGCCCATCGCGGTGAGCGCAACAGCCCCGAGTATCTGCCGGAGCATCTTCAGGCGCTGGCGCAACTGCGCGGGGCGGATGCCGCCGACGTGGCAAAACAGACAACGCTCAATGCCCAGCAGGCATTGGGGCTGAGCTAAATAATGGGAAGAGAGCCATGATGAAATATCGCGTAATACCCGTAACGGCCTACCAGCAGAACTGTTCCCTAGTCTGGTGCACTGCCACCAACAAAGCCGCGTTGATCGATCCGGGCGGCGATATCGAGGTGCTGCTACGCGCCGTCAAAGAGCAGGGGGTGGAGTTGGAGAAATTACTGCTCACCCACGGCCATCTCGATCATGTCGGTGGCGCAAAGTTGATCGCCGAGCAGCTCAACATCCCCATCATCGGCCCCCATCAAGCCGACGCCTTCTGGCTTGAACGGTTGTCAGCTCAGGCCGAGATGTTTGGTTTTGCCGATACTGAAGCGTTTGTCCCCAGCTGCTGGTTACAAGAGGGTGAGCATATCAGCGTCGGCAATGAAGTTTTCGCCGTACTGCACTGCCCTGGCCATACTCCCGGCCATGTCGTCCTTTATAACGCCACCAGTAGCATCGCCTTTGTCGGCGACGTACTGTTTCAGAACTCCATCGGGCGCACTGATTTTCCGCAGGGGAATTACGCCGCACTGATCAGTAGCATCAAAGATAAATTGCTGCCGTTGGGCGATGACGTCGTCTTCATCCCCGGCCACGGTCCTAGCTCAACCTTTGGCGCTGAGCGCGAGAACAATCCATTTTTGGTCTGATACGTTGAGTGAATGTTGTATATCGTTGAATGAAGCGATGAATTAATAAAATGTAAGGTGGGTGCACCCTAAAGGGCACAAGAGGCGCGTATTTTGCGCCGTAACCCACTAAATCTTGCGGTGGGCACAAAAAACCTGCCCACCCGGTCGCTATTATTAAATGCAGTAGAGAGATTACTTACTCTGAGTGACTTTCGCCTTCTCGATTAGCAGCGGGTAAACGTAGCCCGCGCCAAAATCACGGTTAATTACCACCTCACCAGTGATACTTACTGTATCGCCTAACGCTGCGCGGCCATCCGTGGTGATGGTCAGGTTGTTGGTTCCCTCTTTGCCGGTGCCATCGGTAATGTGCAGGAAGTTCTTGCCCATAATCCCCTCATTGACCTTAACCACCTTGCCCTTCACCTGCACCTGCTTACCGGCTAATTTGTCCTTCTGCGTATATATTTTCTCAATGGTCAGCGACTCGGCCGCCAACAGTGATGATGAGGCAAAGGCCAGCAAAACAGTGGCAGAAACAGCAAGAATAGTGCGACGCATGGTAAGACTCCAGTAGTGAAAATTGCTTTGTAGCATGTTTGTGGTAGTGGGTGCAAAGGGGATGGTCAGATCAGTAGGGGGCAGCCTTCGTGTTTTGGAGAGCCTGCCCCGCGCATTCATAATTACTGGAGGCCGCTTAGGCGTAGGCTCTTTCGTTCATAGTGGGAGGATGTGGATATCCGGCGTGGGTCACGCACAAGCGGGTGGCCGCGTGAGCGTACTATGGCATAGGAAAGTCCTTTATGAGACTAACAGCTTCTGGTTCTCCCACCCTGTAAAACTCAAGTGTGGATTGAATCCATCTTAATCTGTCTGGGGGCAGGTAATACATTTGGCCAGAAAACTGAGTGGGCCAGCCATCTTTTGATTCAATACTACCAATGACAATAGCCTCATCCTTTTTAATGTCTTGGGTGGTGAATTTAAAATACATAGTCGTGAGACTGGTCCTGCTTGCCACATCGCTGTTCCAATGGATGACCGGAGATAACTTCTCCTTATTTCCCTCTCGAACGCACCATATCCTTTTTCCTCGTATATGTAATCCGGCGCCAAAAGTGGTTGACGGGCCATTTTCAATGGTAACAACACCCACTCTCTCGGAACATCCATCCGTGAAGACAGTACCACTCATGGCGGAAGCCTTGTAAAACCATTTACCTTCCATGGTCGAATCGAGAGGACGGGGAGGGCTGATAGGGACAATGGCTGCGGCAAGACCAATAAGTGCCGTCAGGAGAGTAATGATGGCCGTCTTGGTTTCCCACCACTGTTTTGATTTTTTATTTTCGGCCATAGTCTAGGCATCCTGCCAATTAGATCTCAATAAATGGTGTAGAGAATTCTAGAAGTACAAGCCGTATGATTCTTTGGTTTTTAGAATGGCTCAGTCAACTTATTGTAACGGTTGGTAGCTGTCAAGCTAGCTGCTGCGCAGGAGCGAGTTGTCTCCTCCACTGACGCTTGGAACCTAAGGGAGCTGCTTCAGGTTTTCCCACGAAGCACTTTGGGTGTGGCTATAGATACTGCGGAGTGTCGGTAGCACCAGCTATTTTATCCCCTCCCCCCTTAACGGCTGCCATACCGGCAACATAAAGGTGAAGGCAGTGCCGTGGTCAGGTTCGCTCTGCACGGTGATGTGGCTGTGATGCAGTTCCATGATACGTTTGACGATGGCGAGGCCGAGTCCGGCGTGGCCACCTTGGCGGTGTTTGTTGTTGACTTGGTAGAAGCGGTCGAAGATGCGTGGCAGGTCGGCGGCGGGGATGCCGCTGCCGCTGTCGCGGATGGTGACTTCGGCGGCGCCGCTGCGCTTTTGTACTGAGAGTGTCAGTGTGCCGCCGTTGGGGGTGTGGTCGATGGCGTTGTCGATGAGGTTTTCCAGTGCCCGTTCGATGAGGCTGATGTCGGCTTCGACAAACGGTGTGTCGCTGTCGATGCAGATTTGTAACGCCACACCAGCGTGTTCCATACGCAGGCGGAATTTCTGCGCGACATCGTGCACCAGTTCGGTGATGGCGAAGGGTTCGCGTTGTGGCGCTTCGCGGGTGGCGTCGAGTTTGGCGAGTTCGAACAGCTCGGTTACCAATTGGGTGAGGCGGTCGCTGTGGCGCAGTGCGGTGGCGATGTAGTCGTTGCGTTCGGCGCTGGTGAGCGTCTCATCTTTTAGTTGCAGCGTTTCAAGATAGCCGTGCAGGGTGGTGAGTGGCGTGCGCAGGTCGTGAGAGACGTGGGCCACCAGTTCGCGCCGCAGAATGTCTTCCTGTTTTAGTGATTCAAACTGTTCGATGATATGTTGCGCCATGGCGTCGAAGCTTTGACCGAGTTTGTCGACTTCATCGGCTGCACCTTTCATTGTTGTCGTGGTGTGGTGGTAGTGTGTGTGTTGGGTGAAGCTGGAGGCGTGAAAACTCTCCATGTTGGCGGTGAGCCGATGCAAACGCCGAGTGAGTCGATAGAAGACCCATAGCCCAAGCAGCAAGCCTAGTAGCAGACTAGTTGCTAACGCCCAAGCACTGAGGCGCAGAAAGCGGCTGTCGTGCACGGCGTTGTTGATGGCGTCAAACTCTTCTCCTTGCAGCACGACGTAGAGATAACCCTGGGGTGATTCGGCGGAAGGTACGGGGGTGACCGAGAAGGATTTCTGCCGATCGTGGCTGCGCGGGTCATCGCCGAGCAGTGGGTAGTTGCCGCCGTTAAGAAAATCGCGGATCGGTTGCAGCGAGACGCTCTTGCGTTTCACCTTTTCGGGTTCGGCAGAGTAGGCGAGGATGCGACCTTCGCGATCGAGCAGATAGATCTCGATACTGGGGTTGATCATCATGTATTGGTGGAATGTCTCTTTGAGCGCGGTGTCGTTGATGCTGCCCTGTTCTACCAGATTGCGATCCATTACCAAGTTGTGGGCGAGGTCGCGGTTGAGGTGTTGATTCACCTCTTCTAGGTAGTGGCGGGTGGCGGAGAGGCTGAGCAGTGCGTAGAGCAGACCGATGGCGAGCAGCAATGTAATCAAAATCAGCGCCAGTTTGGCGTAAAGGGTGCGTGGCATCATGCGGTAGCAATCTCGGCATCGTTGAATTTGTAGCCCACCCCCCAGACGGTGAGGATGTGCTGTGGCTGTGTGGGATCATTCTCGATTTTTGAGCGCAGCCGGTTGATGTGTGAGTTGACGGTGTGTTCATAGCCGTCGTGTGAGTATCCCCAGATCTGGTCGAGCAGTTGGGTTCGGGTGTAGACGTGGCCGGGATGGCTGGCGAAGTGCAGCAACAGTTCGAACTCTTTGGCGGTGAGTTTGACCTCACGCTTGCCGATGTGGACCTGGCGTTTGCCGTTGTCGATGGTGAGTCCGTTGAATTGCAGCATCTCGTTTATTTTTGTGGTGGTGCGTAGCGCATCAACCCGCCGCAGCAGCGCTTTGATGCGCGCCATCAGTTCGGGGATGCTGAAAGGTTTGGTGAGGTAGTCGTCCGCACCTACTTCAAGACCGAGTACGCGATCAAGCTCGCTCGATTTTGCCGTTAACATTAGGATCGGCACATAGCCCGGCTCGGCACGCAGTGCCTTGCAGACTTCCAGGCCATCGAGCCCTGGCAGCATCAGATCGAGAATTACCAAGTCGTAGGGGTGGTGTTTGAACTGCGCCAGTCCGACAAGGCCATCGGCGGCAATCTCCGCCTCACAGTGGATGTCGCGCAGATGAAGTTGCACCAGCCGGGCGATGTCGGCATTGTCTTCAATGATTAGTACGCGACGAGTCATAGCTATTATCCTGGCTAAACGAAAAACC
>JAYUTP010000200.1:0-2195 GCA_043755075.1 Tenderia sp. (SeqCode) | reverse complement strand
CCGGTTGAGAGTCTGGCTGATAATGGGGTGTCTCGGCATACTTTCTGCCGAATCGCGATAAGATTTTAGAGGTTTCTTTGCCATAGGTAGCCTGTTGGTATCAGCTTGAAAGAGATTCAATCGAGGGAGATCCGAAATTTACTTCCTGAGAGAGATTTCTCGACTGTATCGATGGCGATCCACCGGCAAGAGAGCGTTTCTGCAACAGCCACTTTTATGTTGGAACCAGCGGACGGATCAAGCACAATATCTCCCTCACTATCTTAATTGGGGAACTCAGACATAGCCGAGAGGGTGCCTAACAGAATCTTTGCCCCCGGCAAGTTTCCATTGTCCGACAGTCGTAAACTGATTAATAGATTAACAATGTCAACCATTTTATTTCCAGATCTGATCACTCAAGCCGAGGCGGCGCGCCTGCGGCATTGCTCGCGTCCGGCAATCGCAAACTTGGTAAAACAAAGAAAACTCAATACTTTCATGGTTGTTGGACGGCGTTGTTTGAGCAAGACCGAGGTAATGAACTATGTGATTAAACCTAGCGGTAGACCAAGAACCAAAGACTATCGGGCCAAGAAGCCATAGAAGAGTGGTAGGGCGGGCACGAAGTGCCCACACGGAATTTGGAACCATTGGAGAATTTGACGAATGAGCGCGTGGGCACAGACTGCGTCATCCTGCCGGGCTGGGCTAGCCCAGGGTGGCAGGCTTGGGCCGGAACGGGTGGCAGGATTGACCAGAATACACATGCCTGAACGCAGTTCCGTAGGCTGGGCATTTTGGTCCAAGATTGCGGCGCATGCCTTGAGTCTGCGTGTCGCCCTGGCCACCAATAATGTCGGTGAGTTCCAGCAAGTGGCAGGTCTGAACGTGGAACGCTGGGCGTAGCGCGGGATGCCATATGAAAATAAGTCTGCCCCGTTTTTTTGGTTTTTAACGGGTCTCTGTTGTCAGTGTTAAACATTAACCGCCCAACAATGGGCTCCAGGCGACGTCGGCGCGAACGCGCCGCCGCGTCTGAACCCGAGCGCTAGGCGAACAGGGGACATCATGACTCGCTGGAGAGCAAGGTTTTTGGTCACGAGCTATGCCAAGCTCCCTGATAAGTTCGATCTAGAGCAGCACCAGTGTGTCTGCGTACCAGCAGGAACTGTGCAGACCGGGCTGCAGAATACGATGGTTGATATCTTCATCGAGCACGATGAGTTAGAAGAAGCATATTTCTGCGGCATCGACTTGGCCGAGGAGCTTGTAGATCGACTGAGTTTTCTTTCATACGGCCCATCGTACTCACAGATGGTTTCCGTAACGGTGCCCGAAGTCAGAAGAAATGACCAATTCGAGATTGCAGTTTCTATTGCCTACTACCAACGGTCCTGCATCCAGCTCTCACCCGGCGACATCGAGAGCTTGAGCAATAAACCGAATGATGAAACATCGATCGCACTGCGGATGTTCCGAAAGGGTGTATCAGCCGTTTCCCCCTATCAATCACTGGCAGATTTGTGGACGGCTATTGAAGCCGTTTCCGATAAGAGTGCTAAGGAGGCGGGCAAATTTGTTGAGCACACGTGCCCAAACCCAGAATGCAAAACTAAGCGTCAAGCCGGGCCAGCTAGTCAAGGCTACATTAGACAACACTTTACGGATGCCAAAGCAGCAGATATGAAGGATGAAGTTGCGATATCGGCAGCAAATGAAACCCGCGAGGCTCGTGGCAAGGTTATTCACGGTGGACGCCTACAAGATGCGTCCTTACGTCGCGATGTGGAAAACAGATTGCTTTTTCTGCAGGCTTCAACGGCTGTTGCATTGGTAAAAGAGCTAAACGTCAAGCCAAAATCCCGCGAGTGCCAGCGTCTTGGACTTCCGTATCTGTCGCTACAGATGATCGCTGTTGGGCCAGCAGATTTCAAACCTGTGGAGCCATGTACATTAAAATTCCCGTTCGGAGTCTCACAGCTTCCTAGTCAGTTTTCTGACGCGCAACCGGTGCAGTTTGATGTTGGGATCACCTTCCCCATAAACATGCCAAAAGAGGCTTATCCGGTAGTAACTGAGGCCGCCTAGGTACCAACAAAATCAAAGGTACCGGAGCCGAATTTGAGCCCGCGTAGAGCGCAATGAGTACCGCGAATTGCGCCGCATGAGTTGAGGATAGGTTTTTCAAACGCCCTTTTTCCTCCCAGAACGCC
>JAYUTP010000199.1:0-3242 GCA_043755075.1 Tenderia sp. (SeqCode) | reverse complement strand
AAAGTTACCGGTCTAAAGGGATAAACCCCATGACAGCGGGACTGCCGAAATAGGATCTGATCTCCCTTGCTGGAGTCCATCCCGCTTTCCCCTCTTGTCTTAAAAACGCAAATGAATGCACATGGAGTGTTCAGGTTGGCCGCTCGTTGTGGGTGGCTCTATTATCGCGCATTGTTAGGGGTATGGTCATGAATGAAACTAGATTTGCATTGGTGATGGATGCTTCACCCGCAGTACGAAATTTTGTCTCATCGGTATTACGTCAGGACGATCGTATTGCTAACGAGATAGTGGTGGCTGAGAGTCCCGACCACGCGCTATCGCTGTTGGCGCAGATGAGCGGCAGACTCCAGTTTATCGTCAGTGATTCGGATCTGCCGGGCATGCCATTGCCCGAGTTTATGGCGCGCATTAATCAAGCCCCGCAGCTGGCGGGAGCGCCGATTTTTTTGCTTACGGATGAGGCTGAAAACCATAACTTAATCAAAGTGACAGGGGCTGATGCGATTCTGCAAAAGCCTTTTACCCCGGAGCAACTGGTTGCGCTAGTAGTGAATTCTGCCCAGGTTATGGAGCGCAGACGCGCTCAGCGTGTAGTGCCACTGGTCTGTTGCGAGGTTAATCTTGGCTTCGGTAATGAGGCTCCGATCTATAGCGCGGCGATTATTAATATCTCAGAGTCCGGCATGTTACTCCGTTCACCGTTGCCCGTACGGGGCATTGGTCATGTATATGACATGGCCTCCCTCTCTATGTTTGCCGAAAATTGCGCCCCCATCAAACTACATGGCCAGGTGGTGCGGATTGAGGCGGAAACGAGAAGTGGCGGCCAGTTTGTGCGCATCGCCTTTAAGTTTGAAGGCCTTGATCAAGCGAGTGATCAGGCGCTACGAAATTTCATACTACTCAACAATCCGACGGATGAACGGGCACACAGTTAACGCATCGCATCACTCTCCATTACCTTGCCAAGGACGGCAGTCGCAAGAAACCACATCCTATTCGCTCCATAGTTGGCCTGTTATTTGCTGTTTCTCCCATGTAAGCAACGATTGACACGTTAAAGATGTGTTGGTCGTCAAAAAGATGTCGTAAACAGTGGAGATAATCTCGATGACTGCACCCATTACCAACCATAACCCGGCGCTGATAGGTAACAGCAAGATGCAACGGCCTGATACCCCGGCACAAGGGGGCGGACAAGGGCCTGCGGCGCAGGAGGGCAACGTTAGCGGCGGCCAGGAAGATGGCGTGACGCTGAGCCGTGCCGCCCAGGTACTCAGCCAGCAACCCAGTGAACGTAGCCAGGGGGTGATTCAATCGGCAGACCAAGCCGCGCAGCTGGCCCAGGGGTTGCGCGCCCAGGTTGATGGCAATAGTGACCAGGCACTGGCGGCCCAAGCCAATAATATTTCGGTCGACCTGATGGATCTATTGAAGGACGGTTAATCGCGTACGCCTAAAACAATACTAAGCAACATCCCAAAAGCAGTTAGGGGCGCCAGGGTCGGCACCCCCTTTTTATTCAGTAGTCTCAGCCCGGTTGAGGCACTATCATAGCGGCCCCTTACTCAATTACCTGCGGTGGTAGTGATGCAGGATCATTCGATCACGCTTTATATTCCTGGCCTGTTTAATCCCGCTGGAGATCCGGCGCAGCTGGCTGGCTGGCTGAAGGCGATGCCGCTGGGCGATCTGCCGGAATTGGAGCGGCTCCTGGGGCGAGCACAACACCAGTACAGCTCCCAACAGAGCGATGAACAGATACTCTTTGCGCTCTTCGGCATTACACAACCGGTGGGCGACTGGCCGGTGGCGGCAGTGACAAGACTGGTGGATGGCGGTGCCAGTGGCGACAATCACTACTGGCTGCGTGCCGATCCCGTGCACATGCAGCCCGCTAGCAATCAGGTGGTGATGTCTGGTAATCGTCATCTCAATGTGAGTGGCGCAGAGATGGCGCAGCTGCGGGATGAGTTCAACCGGCTCTTTGCCGAAGATGGACTTCACCTGGAGACACCGGTAAACCAGCGCTGGTATCTGCGAGTCGAACGCCCACCCCAAATCACCACCACCTCGCTACAGGCCGTGCTTGGCCAAAACATCCAACACCTCCTGCCGCAGGGCAGCGATGGATTGCACTGGCACAAATTGCTCAGCGAGATGCAGATGCTCTTTTACAGTAGTAGCGTCAATGAACAGCGCCGTCAGCAGCGTCAGCCCGAAATCAATAGCCTCTGGTTCTGGGGGGGCGGCCAGTTACCTGAAGCAACAGCGCCGCAGTGGCAGCAACTCTGGAGTAACGAGGTGCTGAGTCGAGGCTTGGCGCATTTGACGCAGGTGAATCAATCAAGTCTGCCCGCCACCGCAGAAGAGTGGCTGGAACAAGCCACCGAGCCAGGCCGCCATCTGGTAGTACTTGACGGCATTCGCCAATTTAATAACCAGCAGGATGAGCTAATGGAGTGGCACACGTTTGTGCAAGAGCTGAATCAGAGTTGGTTTGCACCGCTGCTGGCAGCGCTACGCAGTGGCGATTTGAGTGAAATCATCCTCATCAGCGATGGCCACCGCTTCCAGCTCAAACGCAAACAACTGTGGCATTGGTGGCGGCGGCGTCATCCCTTCAGCCGCTATCTTTAAAGATAGTAAGATAGGGTGGGTACGCCTTTTGTGCCCACGCGGTCATCACCATTCAAATCATTCACCATACGTCACCACGGCCATGTCCATCCCAATCAACACAATCGACATGGCACTGATAATCGGCCTCATCTTGAATCTGGTGCTCCCAATAGCGGCATTGCCAAATGGTCGGTTCACGATGTTTGAGCTTTGAAGAAGAGATCCATTCAAAGACCATCGCACCGAGAAATCATTGTCACCGGGCGGCAGCGTCCAGATGCAATGCAGATGATCAGGCAGCAGCACTCAAGCATAAATCGTAAAGTGTCGCCGTTCACGCGCCATCATAATCGCCTCACGTAATGCCACGCGTATCGGCGCATCGCGCAGGATTTTTTGACAGCGATAAGCTACCAGCGTGAAGAAGTAAGTGACCCCGGCAGTGTTGGCGCGGCGGTATCGGGACAGGGTTAGTTTATTGGCATTGTTTAATTCCGCGTGGGCACAAAAAACGTTCAGCCCACCCTTGTATCTCTCAAGATATGCTGATTAGCTATCAGCGTATCACGAGGAATGGAGATCTTGGGCCCACCCTTAGGCATAAAGCCTGATTCGTA
>JAYUTP010000198.1:0-9332 GCA_043755075.1 Tenderia sp. (SeqCode) | reverse complement strand
AGATCTCGTAGCTCCGATTAGCGCCAGCGTAATCGGAGGAATGGGAGTTCCTCCGTGCGTACGATTACGCTGGCGCTAATCGTACCTACGCGCTGATTCTTACAGATGAACAACGTGAGCTTCTGCTGCGCCTGACGAGTATCGCAGTTTGGGCAGATCTCGTAGCTCCGATTAGCGCCAGCGTAATCGGATGCATGTGAACTCTCTGTTTCCCCAAATACCGAGCCATGCAGCACATTAACATGAAACCCAAACAAAATTATCTCCTCTGCCCCCTGATTACCACTTTACAAATGAGGATTGAAGGGGCCCCCATTACTAACATGCGTCCGATTACGCTGTCGCTAATCGGACCTACGAGCTTCATTGCTTGTTGAGGGGCGCTGGGATAACCATGATCATGTTCGCCCCATTAAGTCGTTACTGGGTGGGTTGCTGTTCATTGGTCTGGGGGCGTGGTATTTGTTTCATGGTGCCAAGGCAGAGTCTTGGCGAGATCAAGTCGTATCAACGAATCACAGCAATTCAAAGAACCAAAGCCCCGAGAGCCGTCGGAATTTTAAGTCTTTCGTTAATGAGCTAGAACGCGACCCCGCTTTTCCCGCGGTGCATCGAAAGGTGGAAGTAGAGATGCGTGAGAAAACACGCCAAATGGAAAAGTCGATTGAATGCGAAAAGAATATTTAGGGGTGTGAGCCGAGAGCGCTCTAACACTACGCTCCAAAGGGCGCGCCGCAAGCGGCGCGCCCCTGAGCTTCGACATTGGGCACCGCGAAAGTCAGCGGATCAAGCAGCTATCGAGGGCGATAACGCATGAAAGCAATCGTGTATGAAAGATATGGGCCGCCCGACGTTCTTCAGTTGAAGGAGGTTGTAAAGCCCACGCCCACGAACAATGAAGTGCTAATAAAAACCCATGCGACGACGGTCACAGCCGGGGACTGGCGGGTGCGAAGCCTCAATGTGCCTGCCGGCTTTGGGCTCATCATGCGTCTGGTTTTTGGTGTGACGCGACCCAGGCAACCCATATTGGGGTCGGAGTTGGCGGGTGTCATTGAGTCGGTCGGCAAGGACGTCAGAAAATTCAAGGTGGGTGACGCCGTTTTTGCGTTCAGTGATGCCGCCATGGGATGCCATGCGGAGTACAAATGCATGGCTGAAGACGGGGCTGTTGTGCCAAAACCCTCTGGCCTGACTTTTGAAGAAGCCGCAGCATTGTCTTTTGGTGGAACAACGGCGTTGGGCTTTCTCAGAAAAGGACAGCTTCAGCGCGGGGAAAAGGTGCTCATCAATGGCGCTTCGGGATCGGTTGGCACAGCTGCGGTGCAGCTTGCCAAACATTTCGGGGCAATTGTCACGGGGGTATGCAGTAGCGCGAACGTGGAATTGGTGAGGTCTCTGGGCGCCAGTTATGTCATCGATTACACCCAGGAAGATTTCACGCAGAATGGCGAAACCTATGATGTCATTGTCGATACCGTTGGCACGGCGCCGTACTCCCGCAGCAAGGCTTCGTTGAAAGAAGGTGGACGCCTGCTTATGGTTTTGGCTGGGATGCCCGAGATGCTTCAGGCGCCATGGGTGTCGATGACGAGCAGCAAGAAAGTCATCGCTGGGCCAGCCACCGTGCGCGTTGAAGACTTGCATTTTCTGGCAGGGCTGGCCGAGGCGAGAGAATTTATACCGGTCATTGATCGGTGCTATCCGTTCGAGCAGATCGTCGAGGCGCATCGCTACGTCGACACCAGACGTAAGAAAGGAAATGTCGCGATTACGTTGCAGCACGGCGCTTGAGCCCTGGCGCGCCGTTTTTTGTGAAGCCCAACACGCTCGCCATTACCGCTGGCCCCATCATTCACTTGCCCACCCCAATCCGGCGTCACCCTGCCTCGTTCGATGTAACCGTGCAGTGTTGAATGAGGCCAATCCACAGGACACGTGACCCAGCCATGCTTCACGGGGTTGTAATGGATGTAATCCACGTGCCGCGCCAAATCATTTTCATCCCGGATTTGATGCTCCCAATACCGCCGCTGCCAAATACCTCGCTCACGCTTGGCTTGACGGCTTTTGCGGATATGTTTGTCTTTTACCCATTGCCGCGAGAACCCAGACTTGATCAACGACCAGCGTAGGGGATATTCGGCATCACCCGGCGGTAAGTGCCATATCGCGTGCAGGTGGCCTGGCAATACCACCATTGCAACAATGGCATTGGGATGCGCTTCTTTCACCTTTTTCATCACTGCACACAGTTCTTCCACGTGTCGCACCAGCCTATCGGAACCCCGCTCGGCCAGATTTACCGTGAAGAAATACGTTCCACCCGCCGTATCGGCTCGCCGGTAACGCATTGGTTTACTCCGACCTTCTGATGTTGGGCTTCATTTCATTCAGCCCAACCTACGGCCCTGCGCAACATCCGTGAGTTAACGTCGCCACAACCGCAACCAACGCCAAACATTAAAGAGACTCGCCAACGACGCGGCGAGATAGGTCAAGGCGCAGGCCTGAAGAATACGGTGCGCGGCCCGCTCATCCTCTGCGCTGAGAAAGCGCCCCGCTTTTAGCAATGGCATTGCCCGGCCGAAGCTGGCATCCAACTCCACCGGCAAAGTCACCAGATGGACCACTGCCATCGCGGCGATGCTGATCAGCCCCACCAAAAAAGTCGCGCCCCCCGCTGCGGGTGAACGGGTTAGCAGCGCCACCAGCGGCAATACCATCATGATGCCCGCTCCCATTTTCTCTGCCCGCTGCGCCAGCATCACCAGACGGCTGCGCCACTGCAACGGTTTATAACCGAGATGATCCTGAATCGCATGCCCCACTTCGTGGGCCGCCACCGCTACCGCCGTGAGCGAACGACCATCAAGCTTATCCTGGGTCAGGCGCACTACCTTGGCATGAGGATCGTAATGATCGCCCTGTGCTGTAACTTCCACCTTGACCTTATGCAGTTCAAATTTGTCGAGCAAATGGCGGGCAAACTCACCGCCCGTACCGGGAAAGTCGGGACGCGATTCACTGTGGCGACGCAAGACAGTCTGCGCCCACCACTGGGGGCCGAAGAGGAATAACAATAGAAAAACAAGTAGGAGAACGAGGGGCATTGGCGCTGACTCAGGAAGCGCCGCGCCAGCCGTGTTTAATCACAGTCGGTCAATTGGCGCAGCCGATGCCGCGCCCGTTGCCCTTAGGGGGCGGGGGAGTTGTTTAGCGTCAAACAGGCTGATGCTTTCAGGAATAAAGGTTACGCCGCGAAATTCACCATCCTTCATTTTGGCTAAGATGAAGTAGGTCCGCCCCGCTTCAAGATTAAAACTGCGCGTCTGTTCCAGTTCGGTCACCTCCCAACGGCCACGCACCTGAGCCTGCACACGCATGGTCACCACGATGTCACGCGCTTTAATGCGAACCCGGGTGTATTCACCTTTGCCCAATCGCATGAGGCGCTCGTCATTCACTTCAACAACCAGCGGATTGTCGGAAAAGCCTTGGGGATGCTCGGTGTTGGGGCGGATAAAATAGACATCGGCGTAAGACTCGGCCGGGTCGTCTTGGATCAGGCTATGGCCACGATCAATACGGGTAATGGAACAGGCCGACAACATTACCATCGTCAGTGCCGCCATCAACCACGCTGTCACTTTTGCCCTATCGGTCATGCCACCCCTCCTCTTGTTCAATGCTGTCACAGTCTACGCCAAACCCTCCTGTCGCATCCAGAGCGGCCGCACTCAAAAGGTGTCTTTGACGCCGATATAGAATTTTCGCTCTGACAGGCCAAAGGCATAGGCCATGTCCGCACGCAGTTGTAAGCTAACAAACGCCTTAAATTTGTAGCGGAACCCGATCCCCGTGCTAGCTTCGATATCCGCCAAATCCAGCAATCGGTTGTCGGGATAGGCGTTGCCAATATCCATAAAAACGACCCCCTGGGCGGCAGGGTAACCAAACAGCGGACGTAGATACTCTATATTAATAACAAAAAATGAGCGCCCCTCAATGCTGCTCTTGTCATAACCACGCAGCTCGCGGCTACCACCAAGGCCATAAGAGTGTTCATCAATCGGCAGATCCCCTCCCGTCACGCCGAGGCGTATCTGCAGATTGACGTTGGTGTGCAGGGTACTGCCCACCGGCATGTATTGGCGGTAATAGAGCTGATTGCGACTATACGGGGTGTCAGACCCCAACTCTTCCACGCCATGTTCAGAGGTGAGTCCAAACTCCACCCCCTCACGACTGAAGAGCAGGTCATGAACCTTGGTGTACCCAAGTGAAAGTGATACGCCCACCGCCTTTTCAGGACCATAAATAATGGGGACACCGCTTCGCTGACTGTAGGTCAAATGGCGCCAGAATCCGGTAACCCCGACAGACCAGCCAGAGGAGGGACCCTCGCGTCCGAGCCAATGAGACAGGCCGATGCCCAGACTATCCAACCCCTTATCGTATTCGGCGAGCGTAGCGCCCACCAAGTCAACATCAGTGGTGGGCGTCACCTCATGGCTCAGCGTCATCCCTAACCCATAATCGGTGCCCGCCACTCGGGGATAGCTATATTCCATAGAATAGGTGCTGACAGTGCGACTGCTCTGACAGCAACCGCGCTCGGCTTTATAGGTCAGCCGAAGCTTTTGGTTCAGTCCCCACAGATTATCGACCGTCAACCTACCGCCATAACTAACATCACCATCGGCGGAACGATCCAGCTTCGGCATTGGGATAACGTAGTACTTTTCGCTGACGGTAATCTCGAGCACCTCGCCCAACTCCGCCGGAAGCAGGGCCACCTCAACCGATTTAAACAAGCCCAAGTCCATAATAGCCTGGCGGGAGGTTTCTATGCGCTTCTCGTCAATCAGGTCACCCGGCTTGATCACCATCTCCTGCAGCATAATCTGCGGCTGAGTATGTTTATTGCCAACAAATCTGATATCGGTAACGATCCTCATCTCACCTGCAACCACTGGCACCATAGCCAGCCAGGCCAGCACAGCAACCCCTGCCAACACTCCACTCCTCGATAATTTTTTCAAAAAATACAACAACATTATGAACACCAATTGAGACAGGAGTCGGTAGTAAATAACAAGGCGGGCCAACCAACCCCCCTATAACAGGTTATCGACCCTTCCAGAGTCGTACTCCACCCTCTCTTCGCTAAAACATCGCAAATCAAAAGGGTTGTAGTATAATGGCGCTCTCTTGGAGCTTGGCGCTTTTTCTAAACAATAATGAGAAAAACTTTCAGGCCAACCACTCTATATATGACAACCAGAATTTAACAACCAGCCCTTCCTCTCCTCGGGAGTGCTGCAATTTGAGCTTAAGGAGGACCAATGTCCAGAAAACATCCAGTTGTCGCCGTAACCGGTTCTTCAGGTGCCGGTACTTCCACCGTCAAAAATGCCATGGAGCATATCTTCCGCCGTGAAGGCATCAAAGCCGCCATCGTCGAAGGTGATAGCTTCCATCGTTACGACCGCGCCGCCATGAAAGAGGCCGTTGCCAAGGCCCTAGCCGAGAGCACTTCGCTGAGCCACTTTGGCCCAGAAGGCAATGTCTTCGACAAGCTGGAAGACCTGTTCCGCACTTATGGCGAAACCGGCTCAGGCAAGGTTCGCAAATACCTCCACAACGAGGAAGAAGCCATTCCTTACAAGCAGCAACCAGGCACCTTTACCCCTTGGGAAGACATCCAGTCCGGCTCCGACATTCTCTTCTATGAAGGTCTTCATGGTGGTGTTGTTACTGGCAATGTTGACGTTGCCCAGTGGGTTGACCTGCTAATCGGCGTGGTTCCTTCCGTTAACCTAGAATGGATTCAGAAGATCCATCGCGACAACAAAGAGCGTGGTTATACCGCTGAAGCCGTTGTCGAAACCATCCTGCGCCGTATGCCTGACTACGTGAAGTTCTTGGCTCCCCAGTTCTCACGCACCGACATCAATTTCCAGCGCGTACCTATCGTTGATACCTCAAACCCATTTATCGCCCGCGACATTCCTACTCCCGACGAGAGTTTTATCGTCGTCCGCTTCCGCTACCCAAAGAAGCACGACATCAGCACTTACCTGCAAATGCTGCACGGTTCCTGGATGTCTCGCCCCAACACCATGGTGCTGCCAGCAGCCAAGATGGGAATGGCCATGGAGATTATACTTACCCCCATCATCCATGACATGATGGAGAAGAAGCGTACCGCCTCTTAAACAACGCCACATAAAAGGGAGCCCAACGGCTCCCTTTTGCGTTAGGTAAGAACGCAAAAACTTCGAACTAAATTACCATTAGCATATAAACGATCGAACCACTCCGGCCATTTAAGTCATCGACCGAACCGTTACGGCTCCGTTGTTTTTGAATTGAGGTTTCTAGTGTTCGTAGCAGCAATAAAGCAGTCCATTATTTTCAGCCTCTGCCTGACCCTTGGGCTGCTTATGACTACCAAAGCGCAAGCCGCTGAGGCAGGTACCAGCCTCGCCGACCTAACCAGCGCCACGCTGAAATTTCGGCTCAATCTTCTGACCGCCGAAGAAAAGCTCTTCCGCTCAAATCAAAACACCCTCACCATCTACGTCAATACCGACAACGCGTCGGCTACGCTGCTCAAAGAGATAGCCATCATCCTTGATGGCAAAACCATTGCGCAACACAGTTTCAGCAGCAAGGAGCATCAGGCGTTCGACAGTGGTGCCATGAAAAAAATCTACGCCGCCGCTATCGAGCCCGGCCAACATGAACTCATCACGCAGTTGAATGGCTCCGCCGCCAGCGAAGAACAAAACACCACCACAATCACGCTGAAAAAAGGCCTCGGTCACGACATCTTAAAAATGACCATCGCCAATCCATTGCAAAAACGTCGCCCTGAACTCTTTTTTGAACAGCAGCGTGGAGATACGCCATGAGAGCTGCAATCGCGCTGCTACCGTGCCTTATACTGACCGTCTGCAGCTACGCGCCGGTCACCACGGCGGCCGAGATTGACTACAGCGCCACCGAAAACACCGCCCTTGGCCAAGCACTCTATATCGCCGACGAAAATGACCCACTCAAGGCCATGACGATACTGTTATTCGCCAAGGAAAATAACGCTCTCGGCAAAGATACCGACCTCTCACACATCTTTCTCGCCAATGCCTTTAATACGCAGGGTTTATCACAACAAGCGAGCCACTATTACCTCTTGGTTGCCAATAGCGGCTCAGCTAAACAACAACTTCGCGACACCGCTTGGCTCCAATACGCCAAGCTACAACACGACCTAGGGGAGCACGAGGTCGCCATGAAGGCGATCAAAAATATCCGTAAATCGCTCAACAATGCTCAAGAAAGCGAGATCGACATGATCAAGGCTCACGCCTTGCTGGCCGCTAATAAAATAACAGAATCTGTTGATAGCACTCCAGGCGACATAAAAGGCGACAGCCCATGGGCGCTCTATCAACGCTATAACCTCGGCAGCCTATTGCTGGGCGAACACAACAATAAATATGGCGCCGCCATCTTGCATAAGCTCAGCGAAATCGACACTAAAAAACAACCTGAATTGGCGGCATTAAAGGACCAAGCAAGCTTGACGCTCGGCTATTCTTTACTGAAAATCAGTAAATCGAGCAAAGCACGCAGTTACCTGCAGCAGGTACGGCTCAATGGTTTGATGTCCAATATGGCGTTATTGGGCATGGGCTGGAGTTATGCCATCGAAGAGAATCATGAAAAAGCACTGGTCTACTGGCTCGAACTCTATAAACGCCCCCTGAGCAGTGCCTTCAGCTATGAAGCATCACTCGCCATTCCCTACGCCTTTGGCCAGGCGCACGCCTTCAGTCAATCAATCAACTACTACAAGGCCGCACTCAACCGTTTTGAAAGCGACTCCGCGACCATGAATGCCGCCAAGACGGCCATCGGCGGCCCCAAATTTGTAGATCTCTTCAGCAGCATCACTAACAATGAATATGATTGGATCAATCACTGGAAACCCGATCGTGACGCCCCAGAGAGTCTATTTTTGCCACTATTTATGGATAGCCCCGAATTTCAAGCCGCACTCATGGAATATCGCGCTCTGCTGCGACTCAATATGTATATTGTCGATATGAGCAACGAGATCACGGCCCATGAAAAAAAGTCTGGTACCAGTGCTAACCAGCTACGTCAGCAACATGAGCAACTTACTCTCAACACCCGCCAAGCCATCAAAACAAAACAGGAGACTTTGCAACTACTGGCCAACAACATACTTGAACGTTACCAGCAGCAGCTAATCCAGTACCTCCAGCAAGCTCGCTTCGGCATGGCTCAAGTCATTGAACAAGCTACTCAAAAAGAGGCTGGCGAATAGTGCGCCGTTTTATCTTCCCACTATCACTGCTGCTAATCGCCATTCTTGCTGGTTGTAGTGGCACCAAGCCAGGAGCAACCCTGGAGAGCCTGTCACAACGCTCTGTACTGATCGAACGCGGCGTTACTGCCGACGCCGATCTCAATAGTGCCATCAGTGCTTATGAAAGCGTCGCCAACGATGAATCGTCGGCACTTAACATAAAAGCCATACATCGCCTTGCCGATGCCGAGATGTTGCGTATCGAACAGCTTGTCGAACGGGGAGAGCTGACAGACAAAAAGAGCTACGACAAGCCGATCAATGGGTATCTGGATGTGCTCAAACGCGCACCTAATTATCCGCAGCGGGAAGACATCCTCTATCAGCTAGCGCGTGCCTACGAGCAGAGCGGTAACAACGCCAAATCGATCAAGGCGCTACAAATGCTGAGTCGCGACTACCCACGTTCTTCACGCGCCGTTGAGGCCCGCTTTCGTCGCGCCGAAATATTCTTTCAGCAACAACAATTTCACGAAGCAGAACTGACTTACACAGAAGTCATCACCTCCGGTCGCAATAGCCCCTTCTACGAGCAGTCGCTCTTCAAATATGCCTGGTCCATTTACAAACAGGAGCGCTGCGTCGATTCATTGGATGCTTTTTTTGTCTTACTCGACCGCAAGCTCAACCGCAACCTGACACCAACAGAACTGGAAAATCTTGGTTTCCTGTCGCGTGCCGATCGCGAACTGGTTGATGAATCATTCCGTGCTATCAACCTCTGTCTCGCCACAGACGGCGCTAAAGCACCTAACAAATATCTGGCCAATAAAGCGCCGCGCACTTATGAGTTTCTGGTTTATAAAAAATTGGCCGAATACCATTTGAAGCAGCATCTCGACAATGAAGCCGCTGAGGTGCTCAGCGCCTTCTGGGAGCGCGCCTCCTGGCATCCCTACGCCCTCTTATTTCAGGATCAAGCGATCGAAAT
>JAYUTP010000197.1:0-2089 GCA_043755075.1 Tenderia sp. (SeqCode) | reverse complement strand
GGCGTGGGCGGCACGGCGGGTGTGGCGGTGAGTAATTCTGGCGTGGCGTTTGGTGGCACCGCATACGAGAGCTCCTACAACAATGCGGCGACCGGCCAGGCCACGCCGTTGACGATCAAGCTGAGCGCCAGCAATAACGGTAATGTGACCGCGCCCTTCCCCGGCGGCAGCGTTAACGGAGGCTGGAACGATGCGATTACCCTCTCCATGGCGGGCCAGAGTGGTGCGGGGTTTTGGGTCGCGCCGATCCATGTGACGGGTGAGCTGAATACCAAAAACAATGGTGCAATGGCCAAACTTCAGGTCGAGGCCTTCCTTAATCACGCAGACATCATCGGACCGGCCAGTGGTCTGTTTCATGATGTTAGACTCAATCCCGGCGCCGCCCAAAGTAGTGTCCATGATCCCAGCGGCGTCAGCTACCAGCTCGCTCGCTGGGGCGCGACGAACTGGGGGCCCAGCGACGCATCGTCGCTGGAGCATCTCAGCGTCGATGAGATCATCTACTTCGTCATTCCGTTCACCTGGGATACGTCGTTCGATTTAGGCATTTTTGCGTTGGCAAGCGCGGGAATGCGGGCGCAGGGCTTCGATATCGGATATCCAAACTCCACCTCGGACGCGCTGTTTGAAAACACCATTACTTGGGCTGGCCCGGGTTATGTGTTGAACAACGGCACTGGCCCGCAGATCACCGGTTTCGATATCAGCTCAACGTCGGGGGCGAATTATGCCATGACTTCACCCGTGCCGGAGCCCTCGATATGGGGCATGTTCGGCGTTGGGCTCGCCAGCCTCGGGTTCGTGTACCGCAAGCGAACGAAATCCGTTTAAGCAAGCAAGGGTTAGGGGAGCGATAACCTGAGCATCACAAACCTGCTCCGCCGCCAGCGGGGCAGGCACTGTCGCGGTGGCGAACATCAGTAACGTGGCGGTAACCCGCGTGGCTACACCTTCCGCCGTTCTGCCCGCTGCGCCGACACTCGCGCTGGGCTATGGCATCAAACAACTGAAATTCACCTGGGGCGCGGTGAGCGGCGCCACCCATTATCAATTGCTCGAAGACCCGAGTGATGTCTCAGGCTACACCCAGGTGGGCAGCAACCTCACTCCACAGTGTATGATCATGGCATCGCACTGCCGCAGCGCATCAATGTCCGCTACCTGCTCAAGGCCTGCAACAACTCAGGTTGCACCAGTTCGTCCGAGGTGTTCACGGGTGCCAACCTGACGGCGGCGGTAGGTTATATCAAGGCCTCGAACACGGGGGTGCTTGATCAGTTCGGCTACACGCTCGCCCTGAGCGGCGACGGCGATACCCTCGCCGTGGGAGCCATCTTGGAAGGCAGCAACACTACCGGCATCGGCGGTGATCAGGGAAACAACAGCGCGGGAAATTCCGGCGTTGTTGTTTCCCTATTAGCCCACAGGTCGGGTTAGCGCAACCTAACCCGACACTTTTTCGCATGTGATGAGATAGGCGCGATGGGTCGTCCAGTGCGATGAACACTTCAGCGTCGATGAGATCGTCCAATTCGTTATTCCGTTCACTTGGGATATGTCGTTCGATTTGGGCATTTTCGCGTTGGCGAGTGGGGGAATGCGTGCGGGAGGCTCCATTGTCGGGCAGCTAAACGCCCCCCGGATGTGCTGTTTGAAAATGCCATCACCTGGACTGGCTCGGGTTACGTCCTGGATTTTGCGATTGCACATTTTGATCCACGTGATTGCAAGGCCCCGCCTTGTTGTGGTGTCGATGTCTGAATCATTGAGCGGATCTCCCCCATCCGTACACCAAAAACAGTACAACTGATCATCCTTGAATATTCCGCGACTTATTATTCAATCCAAAAAACCGATATAGTATCCCTTCGTGATGATTACTTCATCAATTAAGCGCGCCCCCCAAGTATAATTAACCTCCAGCTTTAAAAGCTAAGCTAGTAGAAAATAAACCCTAATTCTATTTTCCATGCAATAGTATATTTACGTCTGCGTGCCGATAACCCGTATACGCAATCGTTCAGCAAAAAAGGTAAGTGGTATGCTCTTCGGAGCGAGAATTATTATTTTAGGGTGCATGTTATGG
>JAYUTP010000196.1:0-3452 GCA_043755075.1 Tenderia sp. (SeqCode) | reverse complement strand
TGTTTACACATCGCTATGATCTTGAGCTACAACACAATGTGAATATTACCGATGGGTTGCGCGCCGCATGGGGTGGTGGCCTGCGTGATGACCAAGTATGGGGGGCAAGGAACCTGATGGCGGATACGGAGGTTCATAATCACCTTAAACATGGTTTTATGAATATTGAGTGGGATAGTAGTACGCCTTGGTTGGTCAATGCGGGTGCGATGGTTGAGGATTACAGCACCACCGGAACCAGTGTTTCGCCACGGGCTGGAGTGAACTACCGCTTCTCATCGGCCCACAGTGTGCGACTGACGAGTTCCAAGGCGATCCGTACTCCATCGATGTATGAATATGCGGCCAAATACGCCTATTTCGGTCCCACGAATTATTACAACGGTTCGACAATCGTCGCCCCGGGTCCCGATATTTATCAGGGCTATGATGTCGGTACCCGTCAGGCAGATGTGGAAAAAGTCACCTCCTATGAACTAGGCTATCACGGTATGCCTGTTCCGGGCAGAGTCGAGTTGGATGTTAAGATCTTCCATGATGATCTCAAAGATCTGCTGGGTACGCGCAGAGTTCAGCCGGTGCCGGGTGATCTGGATAATCGCAACTTTCCCATCGTCAATCGTAATTTCTATTTCATAAGAGGGGTGGAGCTTGAGTCCAAATTTACCTTTGATGATGGCTCCAGCCTCTACTTCGGTTATGCCCGTATCGTGAGCGACAGGATACTGAAAAACCCGGTCACGGGTAATGTCGATGTAATCGAGGCTTCACGCTATTCACCCGAGCACTCCTTCAGCCTGCTCTACATGAAGGAGTTTGAGCGGGGCTACAGTGCCGGCGCCGGTTATTATTTTACCGACAGGCTTCAAAGCTGGGAATCTGGAGACATAAGCCGTGTGCGTGACCAGGTGCGACGGCTCGATCTGAAGCTAGCCAGGAAGTTTGAGCTGTTTGGCAATGATACCGAGATCGCCCTGGCGGCAAGAAATGTGCTGGGCAAGTATGAGGAGAGGGAAGTTTTGCGGCCCAAGAGTAACTATCCTGTGTTAAACGAGGTGGACTCTTCCGCCTATGTAACTGTAGAGGTGCAGCTGAATTAAGAGTGGTTGTGATAACCGTGGGGACGGTTTTAGTGTAGGCGGGTAATTTGCTGATGAAGCTGATGAAGGCAATGTTGTGGGCAATGCTGGCGCTGTTCTTTTGCGCCAGTGCTCATGCGCGCCTGTTGCTCATCACCAGTCAGGAGAATGCGCTGTATCAGGAGTTTCATATGGGGTTGGCTTTTAACTCGCCCAACAAATTACCACTCGAGATAGACGCTGTCCTAGCAGTGGATCTCGCCACAGTAGCTAGTTTTTCTGCTTATAGCGCCATCGTGGTGGCGGGGGTTGAGGCAGCCAAAGCGTTGTCTGAGCGTGATAGTGTGAATCGGCCGGTCATCTATACCATGTTGCCTCAAGCCAACTATGAGTGGCTGGTTGAAAAGAATCGATTGGTTGGCCAACACAAAGTGCTTTATATCGATCAACCCCCCTTGCGTTATGTTCAGCTTGTGCGTGCGGTCATCCCCGGGATGACCGCACTAGGGTATCTCTACGGTGATACTTCAGCGATCTATGTGGCTGAGGTGAAAAAAGCGGCCGAAGGTGCCAGTCTCGAGTTTGTCAGCGGCGACGTTTCCGCCAACGTTAAACTCTCGAATTTGCTCAAGGAGAGTTTTTCCAACAGCGATGCTGTGTTGCTGCTGCCTGATCCGCACCTCTATAACCGTCGTGTCGTGCAGGAGGTGTTGCTGGCGAGTTTTCGTTACAAACGACCGCTGGTGGTCTATTCAGCGTCATTGCTTAAGGCGGGGGCGATGGCAGCGCTCTTTTCAACGCCGCAACAAATTGGCCGCCAGACCGCCGAATTGCTGGGTTGTCTGGGGCAGCCCTGTTACAGCGCTATCCCGCAACGCTCATACCCGAAATATTTTTCCGTGAGCTTGAATGAGGTGGTTGTCCGGCAGATGGAGGTTAAAGTTAAGAGCGCAGAGGAGTTGCAAAAATATCTGGAATCTGTCGAAATTTTAGGGTTGCATTAATTGCCTTATTGTCGCTGTCGCCCACGAACAAATCCCCCATTGTCATTGAAGCTTATCAGTATTTTGCTATATTAATTGTGGGTACTTGCTGATTGTGCCTTGTGGCTCGCCTACTCGAAAGAGTGACGTTCAATTTTTATATTTTAACGGGGAGAATAAATATGGTTGGGCAGCCTAGTGTTAACCAAAATGTTAATGATAACGATGCGATCATCGTCGTTGCAATTGCAGTGGTCCTTCTGGTACTGGGGGTGATCGGCGGTATGATGATGTAGTGTTTTGATGTATTGTTTTACATAGTTTTTTCCCAATTGGTTATTTTGAAGGGTCGCTCTGGTGGCCCTTATTCTTTGATGGAGCCTCTCCTTGCAGTACAGTTTTCAGCCGATTGGGATCATTCATTCCTGTTTTAAAGATAAGTTTGGTGTGCCGCGTCAGCCTGGGTTGGTGAAAGGGGCGCGGGGTGAATTGGAGTTGTTGCCGCCTTATGATCGCCCCGAGGCCGTGGTTGGGTTGGAGGTGTTCTCTCATCTGTGGCTCAGTTTTGTCTTTCATCACTGCCTGGATGATGAGGTGCGGTTAAGTGTGCGGCCACCCCGGCTGGGGGGAAATAAAAAATTGGGCGTGTTTGCCACCCGCTCGACTCATCGTCCCAATCCTATTGGCTTGTCAGTGGTGGCGCTGGAGGGAATTCGTCACGATCAAGGACACACGCGCCTGCTGCTTTCAGGGCTGGACCTGATTGAGGGAACGCCAGTGCTGGATATAAAACCCTATCTTCCCTATGTCGATGTCGTTGCCGATGCCCGGGCTGGGTATGCACAAGCGCCCCCCGTTGCCAGCTTAAGGTTAATTTTTACTGCGCAGACAGAACAGCAGTGTCTGCGCCATGAGCAGCAGTGGCCGGGATTGGCTGAATTGATCGAGTCAGTGCTCACGCTTGATCCTCGTCCAGCCTATAAACGCAATGACAATCCTGGCAGGATCTTTGGCATTCGTCTTTATGATTTGGATGTGCGCTGGCGGGTGCTTGAAGAGGGAGTTATTGAGGTAGTTGAGCTTTGCCCAGTATCGCAATGAATGGCTGTTGTGTTTTTGTAACTTGTTGTATTTTAGATGTTTTGAACATTCGTAATGTTTCTGTTAATGTGCGCAAATGATAAATGGGCATTTCTGCTATCATTTACAGCCGTTAAATCTTTTGGGTGGTAGTCACCTCAGTTGTGGTTAGTGGTTGCTGCTGCCGGTCTCTGCTGGTCTTCAATAATGATCAAGAACGAATAGACAAAATATAAAGTTATGCAGACAAAAAATAGTTATACCCGGGATGAACTGCTGAGCTGTGGGCGTGGCGAGTTATTTGGTCTAG
>JAYUTP010000195.1:0-5865 GCA_043755075.1 Tenderia sp. (SeqCode) | reverse complement strand
GGTAATGCCATCGTCGAAAAACTTGGCGACAATCGCCAGTACCAGACCACCGTCAATGGCCGCCGTTACGGCGTGCTGGAGCAGCAGTACGCCATCTTCCCGCAGAAGAGCGGCACGCTCACCATCGAACCGCTGATCTTTGATGGCAGCGTAGTAGAGCAATCGCAGCGCAATCGCGGCCTCTTCTTCGACCCCTTCAATCAGGCCACTCGTCATGTGCGGCTGCGCTCAAAAGAGTTAAAGTTCGAAGTGCAGCCGATGCCGGCCGGTATTACCGCGCATTGGCTGCCAGCACGGAGCGTACAGCTGTTGGAGCAATGGTCAGAAGATCCACCGCAATTTATCGTCGGCGAACCAATCACCCGCACCCTGGGTGTGATGGCCGATGGCCTCACCGCCGCGCAACTCCCTGCTGTCGGTAAAGATTTGCCCGCCGGGCTGAAGAGCTATCCCGATCAGCCCCAACTCAAAGATACCAAGGACGCTAAAGGTGTCACCGGCCTGCGCCAGCAGAAGGTCGCAATTATCCCCACTCAGACCGGTACTCTCACCCTGCCTGCCATCGAACTGGCATGGTGGAACACAGATAAAAAACGGATGGAGAGGGCACGTCTGCCAGAACGGACTGTCACTATCGCGCCGGGCAGTGGTGTTGTTGCTCAGCCCGACAGCGCCACGACGCAACTGCAAACCACACTGACAGATCAAGCAATATCAACCGATCAAAGTGAAGTGGCAGAGATAGCAAGCAACATATCCGTCACTACCGCCGGATGGTGGCCATGGCTGTCACTGCTGTTGGGTGGCGCATGGTTGATCACGTTTATCGCTTGGTGGCGGCAGAGTCGTGCCCCAGCTTTACCCGTGGCTACCAATAGCACTGACCGCACTACAATAGATCAACAAAAACTTCATCCGCTGGAGCAACAATTAAAAAAAGCTTGTCTGCAAAACAATGCCATGCAGAGCAAAGCCGCGTTGCTCAACTGGGCCAAAATACGCTGGCCACAACACTCCCCCGTTAGTAGTCTCACTGCCATTGCTAAACAGAGCGCACCGCCATTGGCTGAGGTGATCGCCGCGCTCGACCGAGCGCTCTATTCAGGAAGTGATGTGGAGTGGCAAGGGCAACAGTTGTGGCAGATGTTTGAGCAGCACAAACCAACAGATGTGATGGTGATCGAGGTGAAAAAAACAGGGCTGGAGCCGCTTTATCGGAATTGAAGTCACGGCTATATTTGTTTGGTTTTGTTAGCTGGGGTAAGGGAATTCGAATCTTCCCCCCTGTTTCTCGAAGGCCGTGCTCTACATAGGCCGAGTGATACTCCGTATGTTTAGTAGGTTCTGCTAACCGAAAATTTGGCCAGTGCATAGAGCGCGTCTTTGTAGGGACTGGCAGGCACAATATTTGCAATTGCGGCAGTCGCTTTATCAGCCTCTTGTTGCGCAAGTTGAATGGTGTATTTGATCGCTCCAGTCGATTCAATTGCCTCCATGACGGCGCCAATCTGTTCGCGGCCGCCATTTTCGATGGCGTGGCGGATGGTGGTGGCCTGCTCCTTTGTGCCCACACGCATGGCGTAAATCAGTGGCAGGGTCGGCTTGCCTTCGGCCAAGTCATCACCGACATTTTTGCCCATCTCGTTAGCGCTGGCACTGTAGTCGAGCACGTCATCGATGAGTTGAAAGGCAGTGCCCAGATGCATGCCGTAGGCAGCCATGGCCAGCTCTTCTGCGGCGGAGCGATTGTTGATAACGGCCCCTAGTTGGGTGGCGGCCTCAAACAATTTGGCAGTCTTGGAGTGAATTACCTCCAGATAACGCGCTTCGCTGGTTTCGGGGTCGTGGCAGTTGAGTAGCTGTAACACCTCGCCCTCGGCAATGGTATTGGTGGCGCGGGCCAGTATTTCCATCACCCGCATGTTCTTTAATTCCACCATCATTTCGAAAGCTCGGGAATAGAGGAAGTCGCCCACCAGAACGCTAGCCTCGTTACCCCAGATATTGTTGGCGGTTTCCCGGCCACGGCGCATATCAGAACCGTCCACGACGTCATCGTGGAGCAAGGTGGCGGTGTGAATGAACTCTATGATGGCTGCCAAATCAAGATGTTGTTTGCCGTCGTAGCCAAGGGCGCGGGCTGACAGCACCGCCAGTAGCGGGCGCAGGCGCTTACCACCACTATTGATGATGTAGTGGCCCATCTGATTGATGAGGGCAACCTCGGACTGGAGGCGTCGCTGAATAACGGCGTTAACGGCAGTCATGTCGTTACGGGTCAATTCAATAATGCTATTCAGGTCTGGGGCGGGCTGAGTCGCGCTCTTGAGCGAGTGATTTTGTACGGTATACATAAGTGTCCCCATTTTAGAAGCGAACGATAATGACTTGCAAGGGCCCCATCGATGATTTGGCGACGATTTATTAATTTGACGTAGCCTTTGTCAAGCGCTAAAATTCGACCTCTTGTAAAGTTAGTATGGTTTTTTGCCCAGCGGAGCCCTCTGCTTCGGGGCGTCAAGTGTTGGAGAAAACGGCATGTACGCTGTCATAAAGACGGGTGGCAAGCAGTATCGCGTTGCAGAAGGCAATGTGTTGCGGGTTGAAAAACTGCTCGCGGAAGCAGGTAGCACGATTGAAATCGATCAGGTTCTGATGATTACCAACGGTGATGACATCAAAATAGGCACTCCTCTTGTTGCAGGTGGCAAGGTGATGGCGATGGTGAATAGTCATGGTCGTGGTGATAAAATCAGGATCGTCAAGTTCCGTCGTCGCAAGCACTCTCGCAAGCAGATGGGGCATCGTCAGAGTTACACTGAGCTGAAGATCACCAGCATCGTCTGCTGATCGGCAGTGAGTTAAAGAGGGATATAGACAATGGCACATAAGAAAGCCGGTGGTAGTAGTCGCAATGGCCGCGATTCAGAGTCCAAGCGCCTAGGTGTTAAAGCCTTTGGTGGTGAACTCGTTAAGGCGGGTAACATCATTGTGCGTCAGCGTGGTACCCGTTTTCACCCGGGGCTGAATGTTGGTCTGGGCCATGACCACACCCTGTTCTCGAAGGTTGAGGGCACCGTGGTCTTTGTTGAAAAAGGCGCCAAGATGCGCAAGTATGTGAATGTGATTCCCGCGTAAGCGAGATATTTATGCCGTATGCTGAACAGGCCCTGTCTCTGACGGGGCCTTTTCGTTTGTCCGTAATAACCAATGTTTGCACCATTACAGTGTGCTTTGAGAAACCATGAAATTTGTTGATGAAGTAGTCATTAGGGTTCACGCGGGGGATGGTGGCAACGGTTGTGTTAGTTTCCGTCGCGAGAAGTTTATCCCCTTTGGTGGTCCTGACGGTGGCGATGGTGGCGATGGTGGCAGTGTTATCCTAGTTGCTGACGAGGGGATTAATACCCTTATCGATTTTCGTCATGTGCGTGATTATCGCGCTAAGCGTGGTAATAATGGCCGAGGTGCTAACTGCACGGGCATTGGTGGCGAAGATCTTATCGTCTGCGTACCAGTAGGTACCATGGTGTTTGATGTTGATACCGATGAGATGATTGGTGATCTGGTGCGAGTAGGGCAGCAGCTGGTAGTGGCCAAGAGTGGTTTTCATGGCATTGGCAATGCGCGCTACAAGAGTAGTGTCAATCGCGCGCCGCGTCAGTCCAAGCCTGGTACGCCGGGTGAGGTACGCCAGCTGCGTTTGGAGTTGAAACTGCTGGCAGATGTTGGGCTGTTGGGTTTGCCCAATGCCGGTAAATCAACCTTCATCCGCGCCGTCTCAGCTGCCCGTCCCAAAGTAGCGCCTTACCCTTTTACAACGCTCTACCCTAATCTTGGTGTCGTCAGTGTCGATCTGGAGCGCAGCTTCGTGGTGGCGGATGTGCCGGGAGTGATCGAGGGGGCGGCGGAGGGCGCTGGCTTGGGCATTCGATTCCTCAAGCATCTCTCCCGTACCCGTCTGTTGCTGCATCTTGTCGATGTAGCCCCCTTTGATGAAAGTGATCCGGCGGAGAATGTGCGCGTGATTGCGTCGGAGCTGGAGCAGTTTAGCCCCGAGTTGGCGGCGCAGGAGCGCTGGTTGATATTGAACAAGATCGACCTGTTACCGGAAGAAACGCGTGAATGGGTCTGTCGCGGTATCGTCGAGCGTCTTGATTGGCAAGGGCCGGTATTTGAGATCGCTGCAATCAGTAAAGAGGGAACGCAGCTGCTGACCTATAAAATTATGGAATACCTGGAGGCGAACCCACTGAGTAATGACTCGGAGGTGGATGCCAATGTGGAAAATGCCAATGTGGAAGATGGCAGTAGTGAGTGATGTTGAGTCATGTCATATCGTGCACAGTTAGGTTGTTCAAAACGTTGGGTAGTTAAGGTCGGTAGTTCGCTAGTGACCAATGATGGCCGCGGGCTGAATCATGAAATTATCGCTTCCTGGGCCGAGCAGATTGCACTGTTGCGACAGACCGGTGCGCAAGTGGTGCTGGTCTCCTCCGGTGCCGTGGCCGAGGGAATGAAACGTCTTGGTTGGAAGAGTCGGCCCCATGAGTTACACCAGTTACAAGCCGCTGCCGCCGTCGGCCAAATGGGATTGGTGCAGGCTTATGAATCTTACTTTCAGCGCTTCGGTATTCACACCGCGCAGGTTCTGTTAACCCACGAAGACTTAGCGGATCGCCGTCGTTATCTTAATGCCCGTAGTACCCTGCGCACTCTGCTCGATCTTGGGGTGGTTCCCGTGATCAATGAAAACGACACGGTTGCTGTGGATGAAATCCGTTTTGGCGATAACGACACCCTCGCGGCGCTGGTTGGCAATCTGGTTGAGGCCGAGCTGCTGGTGCTGCTTACCGATCAGGTTGGCATGTACGAGAGTGATCCACGCCAGAATCCCAATGCTGTGTTTATCAGTGAGCGCCAGGCCGGTGACCCTGAACTGGTGCGTATGGCCTCTGGTGGTGGTGTAGGTTCGTTTGGTCGCGGCGGCATGGTGACCAAAGTCCGTGCGGCTGAGCGCGCTGCGCGTTCCGGCACGGCAACCGTGATTGCGCCGGGGCGCGAGGCCGGGATTCTGCAAAAAATATTTGCCGGTGAAAATGTCGGGACGCTGCTGACGCCGGGCAGACAAACGCTGGTAGCGCGCAAGCAGTGGCTGGCGGATCACCTGCAGCTACGTGGCCGCTTGATGCTGGACGAAGGGGCTGTGCGGGTATTGCGTTCGGCGGGCAAGAGCCTGCTGGCGGTAGGCGTTGTCGAGGTGATTGGCGACTTTGGTCGTGGCGAGGTGGTTGCGTGTATCGCTCCTGATGGTACAGAGATCGCTCGTGGCCTAGTGAACTACAGTGCCGCAGAAGGCCGTAAGATCAAAGGACAGCCCAGTGACCGTATTGAGTCACTGCTGGGATATGTTGCTGAATCCGAGTTGATCCACCGTGACAATCTGGTTTTGATGGTCTGAATATCCTCAAGGGGAAGAGCTGTCCTTGAGAGTCGTTAATTTGGGTTGCCAGTTTTTGATTGCGGGATAATAAAAAGCCGGCATCAAGCCGGCTTTTTATTCATCTATTTCGCAGCAGCGATCAGGTCATAGCCTTGATGTGCTGATTCAGGCGGCTCTTATGACGAGCAGCCTTGTTGGCGTGGATGATGCCTTTGCCTGCCATGTTGTCGATGACAGGCACTGCGGCCTTATAGGCCGCAGTAGCAATCTCTTTGTCGCCAGCAGCGATTGCCTTGATAGTGTTCTTGATGTGCGTGCGCAGCTTTGAACGCAGGCCCGTGTTGTGCTGACGGTGCGTTTCGTTCTGACGAACGCGTTTTCTAGCTTGTGCAGAGTTAGCCAAAATAAGACTCCTCGAAAAA
>JAYUTP010000194.1:0-2515 GCA_043755075.1 Tenderia sp. (SeqCode) | reverse complement strand
GAGTCTGGATACCCTTGTCGAGGGTGTCCACTTTCCCGTCAGTACCTCTGCCGAAAATATTGGTTACAAAGCACTGGCGGTGAACCTCAGTGACATGGCGGCTATGGGTGCAGAGCCAGCCTGGATGCTGCTCGGGCTAACACTGCCCAAGGTGGATGAGGCGTGGCTAGAGGGCTTCTGTCGTGGCTTGAGTCAGCTCGCTGCCGAGCACCGAGTGGCACTGGTGGGGGGTGATACCACCCGTGGCCCGTTAACAATCAGCGTGCAAATCTGCGGTTTTGTCTCGGCTACCCAAGCATTGCGCCGTGATGGTGCTAGGGTTGGAGATCTGATCTACGTCACCGGTCAGTTGGGCGATGCCGGATTAGGCTTGCAACGGGTATTGGGTACGTGTGAGCTGGCGATGGCGCCAGCACGGTGCGACTACTTCATCTCCCGTCTGGAACGGCCCACGCCACGTATTGCCGCAGGGTTGGCGCTACGTGGTCTGGCCACAGCCGCCATCGACATCTCCGATGGTCTGGCTGGCGATCTTGGCCACATCCTCAAGGCCAGCCGTGTGGGTGCGCTGCTGAATGTTGATGCCATTCCTGCGGCAACGGAGGTGAGGGGGTTGAGCAAGCAGTGGTGGAACCTGCCGCTCTCAGCGGGGGATGATTATGAACTCTGCTTCACCGTGCCCAGCGCCCATCAAACAGCGCTGGAGCGTGCCATGACGGGGCTCGGTTGCCCCATCAGCTGCATTGGCCAGATCGAGGCGGCCCCCGGCATGCGGTTGCAACGCAGCAGTGGTGAAGTGATTCCGAATCGGGCAGAGGGGTATCAGCACTTTGAATAATAAGCTTGGGGATAAATATCCACAGTCGCTGCCGAAACTGAATTGGCGCAACCCGATCCATTTTCTCGCCTTCGGTTTTGGCAGCGGTGCCATGCCCAAAGCCCCCGGCACTTGGGGCACGCTGGTCGCTATCCCCATCTACCTGCTGATGCAGCCGTTGTCATTGCCCAGCTACCTGCTGGTGACACTGTTGCTGACAGTCGTTGGCATCTGGCTCTGCCACCGCACCGCCAGTGACATGGGGGTGCACGACCACCCCGGTATTGTCTGGGACGAGATCGCCGGTTATCTCATCACCATGATCGCCGCCCCGGCGGGCTGGATCTGGATTGTGCTCGGCTTCATCCTCTTCCGCCTCTTCGATATCCTCAAGCCCTGGCCCATCCGCTGGGTCGACCGCCATGTGCATGGCGGCTTCGGCATTATGTTCGATGATGTGCTGGCGGGGCTGATGGCGCTGGGGTGTTTGCAACTGCTGAACTATTGGTTCTGAAATATTGGATTGATGTAGCTGCGAATTAAGCTATTCGCAGCTACACTTTCTGATTAAACCACTTCCAGCTGGGCGGCTTTGCCTGTCCGTGACTTGATGTTGGTGTGCCAGTCGGGGTTTCCCTTCATCCATTGATAGACCTCATTACTGCTCAGTGGTTTGCTGATGTAAAAGCCCTGTGCGAGGCCGCAGCCCATTTCTCTGAGCAGGGCGAGCGCCTCTGGGCTGTTGACCCCTTCGGCGATGACGTGGTGGCCCATGTTGAAAGCGAGATCGATGGTGGAGCGGACGATGACGCGGTCTTCGTTGTTGTTAATCATATCCTCGACGAATGACTTGTCGATCTTGATCTCGTGCACCGGCAGCTGCTTGAGGTAGGAGAGGGATGAATAGCCAGTGCCGAAATCATCGATGGAGAGTTTGATGCCCATGGCGTAGAGGCGCGAGAGGGTGCTCATGGCGCGCGTAGGGTCTTCCATGATGGCGCTTTCGGTGATCTCCAGTTGCAGCTGTTGTGGCAGCACCTGCCAGCGGTTGAGCAGTTCGTCGATCTGTCTGACTAGGTCGGGGTCATTGAGGCTGCGTGACGAAAGGTTGACGGCCATGCGCAGATGCAGCCCGGCCGTCTGCCACAGGTGTAGCTGTTGCAGCGCCCCATCGAGGACAAAAAGGGTGAGTCCCTTGATGAGGCCAGTCTGTTCAGCAAGAGAGATGAATTCATCGGGTTGCAACAGGCCACGGGCCGGGTGCTGCCAGCGTAGCAGTGCTTCAACACCTACGACCTGGCGTTGTTTGAGGTCGACGATGGGTTGGTAATGAACTATGAGTTGCTTCTGTTCCAACGCCGTGCGGAGTTCTCCCACCAGCGCCAGACGGCTGGCGCTGTGCTGATCCTGAGCGGGATTGTAGAAGGCGTAACTGCTTTGTGCCCGTTTGGCGACATACATGGCGACATCGGCGCGCCGCATCAAATGGGTGGAGTTGTCGCCATCTTTGGGGTAAAGAGCGACGCCGATACTGATGCCAACATGAAAGTACTGGTTCTCCAGTATGAAGGGGGCCTCCATCGCCTTGGCGATCTTGATTGCTGCTTGAGTGGCCTGCTCCTCACTGCTGATGGTGGGGAGTAACACGGCAAACTCATCACCGCCTAGACGGGCAACGGTATCAGAGTCGCGCAAGGC
>JAYUTP010000193.1:0-9822 GCA_043755075.1 Tenderia sp. (SeqCode) | reverse complement strand
CAAACCCGCTGGATATAGTATTACTTCTTGATGTTGGAAAGCAGCTTGGGATTGGTAACCAGCTTACGCACGCCGTGAGCATGGTCTTCCTTGAAGTCGTTGCTCTTGCACCACTCGCCAACCGTGTTGATGTCAAGCTTAGCGCACTGTGGACGAACGCTCCAAGTAACGTGGAGTGGGGAACAGGATGCTTCATTGTACTTTGGCCCGGTGGTTGAACCCAGGAGTTCGACTGGCTTGCCGGTTTTTGTTGGCAATGCCTTTGGCTGATGGTAGCCGTTAACCATGTTGCCATCGTAATCCATGTCATTGAAGTTCAGCGCGCTGGCGTCATTCACAAGAGTGAATACCTGGGTCTCGACGCGCAGGTCAGGGTTGCCGATGCCATCAGAGAGGCATGAACCCAAGGTTGCGCCAGGCTTGACGTCGCCAGAGCTGTGTACCCAGTGAACTTCGATGGTGTCACCGGGCTTCAGTTCGCCGTGTTCACCTTTGCAGATCGCTTCCTTGGTTGGGGCCATTTCGGCTTTGCTCAACTCTTTGCTGATGCCGCATTGGTAGCCACTCTCGAAACCGTGGCCATCACCTTCACCGGCGTAGATGGCGAATGCTTTGGCTTTATGCTCGGCATTTTTGTGGAAATGGATGTTGCACAGGTTCATCTGGGTTGAGGGTGGCGCGATAGATGAATTGCGTTTGTTCTCACCCGCCAAGCTATCGATATCGCGCGGGGTTTGTGGGCCAAAACCTTCGCACGCCTTGCCTTCTGTGTGGTGGTCTTTAGCGTGCGACGTATCGCTAGCGATTGCCGTTGCAGAGACCAGTCCCATGGCCAGTGCCAGTACGCTGCTGGCAGTGATAGTTTTTTTCATTGTGTAACTCCCTTTAAACATGATGAATGAAGCTAACGTCGCGATTACATTTGTGGTGCGACAATGGTTGATTTTAATAGGGGCTCATTTGATATTCCGATTTCGTTGACCAGAAAACTAAGCCGCAAGCAGCATAACAAAAAAAATTTGGCAGGTAACTGGTTTTTGGTTGAACGAAGTGTGGCGTGTGGTGTCGCTACGTTGCGACAGATCGAGCTGCTCATTACGACTTTATTGCCCTAATTTGTCTGGGTGGTCGATGCGCAATTAATGTTTGCTATTGTTGCCCGGCGCTGGTGTGGTGCTGGCAAAGATCTGTTCCACATCCACTGGGTCAAATGAATAGTGTTGATTGCAGAAGTCACAATCAACGCTGATATTGCCTTGCTCTTCGATGATGCTGTGAGCTTCATCGTTGCCCAGTGCCTGCAGCATGGTGAGAATCTTGTCGCGGGAACAGCTGCAGCGGAAGCTAATAGGTTCGGCCTCAAACAGTCGCACGCTCTCTTCGTGGAAGAGACGATAAAGGATCTCTTCGGTCGGCAGGCTCAACATTTCGCTTTGGCTGAGTGTGGTGCCGAGTGCCTCGATGCGCTCCCACAGGTCTGGATCGGGATCGGTACTGGTATCAGTATCGGGCAGGTGTTGCAGCAGCATTCCTACTGCCTGTTGTTCATCTGCCGCTAGCCAGAGCCGGGTTTGCAGCTGTTCAGACTGGGCGAAGTAAGTTTCGACGGCCTTGTTGAGGCGGCCGCCGTCAATCCCCACGACTCCCTGGTAACGCTCTTCACTGGTGGCGCTGTCAATGGTGATCACCATGCGGCCGCTGCCAAAGGGGTTGGCCATGTCGGCACTCAGCCCTTCATCCTGCCAGCGCGCCAAGCCGCGAATATGATGTTCGTTGTTGCACTGGGCTACCAGTATCTGGATGGGGCCGGTGGTCTGTAGCTGCATGATCAGTGAACCGCTGAACTTGATGGTGGCGCTAAGCAGGGCGCTGGCGGCCAGCGCTTCACCGAGCTGTTGGCGCACGATCAATGGATAGTCATAACGTTCGCTGATGGCGGCGTAGCTGGCGTTAAGGTGAACAAACAGGCCGCGGACGTTGTTGTGTTCAAACAAAAACCGTTGCAGGGTATCGCTGTTACGCATGGCGGATCCTAGGGGCTGGTGAATGGGGGGTGTAAGTATAACGTTCTGTTGGGTCTATTTAAGGCCACAGGCCTTCAGCCCTTCATTCAGCGTTGGGTAATTCAAGACGATGTTCAACTCTTGCAGCATGCGGCGATTGTCGAGCCGCTTGGCTTCGTGCAGGTAGGAGAGCATCTCCGCTGATAGCGTCTGCTCCGCTGTCTGCCAGTCGATTTCGGTGGGGGCGGGCAGTCCGGCGGCAGCGGCAACGGATATGAAATAGTCGCTCATGGTGGTGGGGTGGCCATCACTGACGTTATAGAGGGCGTGTGGCTTCGGCGCATGGGCGGCGGCGACACAGACCCGCGCCAGGTCATCGGCGTGGATGCGGTTGCTGTAGGGGGCGATGTCGCGCTCGAGGATGGCCATGCCCTGCCGCAACCGCTCCAGTGGCAGTCGTCCTGGCCCATAGATGCCGCCGACCCGTAGAATCACTGTTGCGACTTGGTGCTGATTCGCCCAGCTGGTTAGCGTCTGCTCGGCCGCCAAGCGCCGCTGCGAACGTGGCACTTGTGGGTTAACGGCGTATTGCTCATTCACCCATTCACCCTGGCAGTCACCATAGACGCCGCTAGTGCTGATGTAGATGATGTGTTGTGGCAGCGCCGCTGGGTCGATCGCCGCCAGTAAATTTTTTAAGCGTGGATCATTGTTGCCTTGTGCGGGGGGCGGCGCAGTGTAGTAGAGAATCGCTCCCGCCGTCGGTAGCGCTGTTAACGACTCCGGCTGATCGAGGTCGGCGCTGATATGCGTGGTGGTGCCGTCGCACGGCGCCGGGCGGCGTCCCAAGGTGTGAACCTGCGCGCCTGACTGTTGCCAGAGATGGGCAATACGACAGCCAATGTCGCCGCTGCCGATAATAAAAATAGGGTTCGGGGTTTTGCTAGTTTCTGAAATCATGGAGAATCACTGCTTGCTGAGGGTGTAAATAAGGATATAGAGGTGCCCAATGAGTTACAAAGTCTTAATTAAACCAAGTGGCCACAGTTTCGATGTGGAGGTCGATGAGGTAATCCTTGATGCGGCCCTGCGCCAGGGGCTATCGATTCCCTATGGCTGCCGTAACGGTATCTGCGGCGCCTGCAAGGGCAAGGTCGTGACGGGTGAGGTTGCCTATGATTATGGCAGGCCCGGTGCCTTGAGCGCGACAGAAGAGGCGATTGGCCAAGTAGTCTGCTGTCAGGCCACGGCGCTCAGCGACCTGGTATTGGAGATTCACGAAGTGACCAGCAGCCAGGAGGTGCCGATCCGCAAAATGCCTGCGCGGGTGGTGAAGATGGAGCGCCTCTGCGATGATGTCATGCGGCTGTTTTTGAAGTTGCCTGACAGCGAGCGGCTCCAATTTCTGGCCGGGCAGTACATCGATGTCGTACTGGCCGATGGCCGCCGCCGCAGCTTCTCCATCGCCAATCCACCCCATGATGATCAGTTCATTGAGCTCCACATTCGCCGTATCGAAGATGGCGAGTTTACCTCACATGTTTTCAATGGCATGAAAGAGAAGGATATCCTCCGCATTGAAGGCCCTTTCGGCAGCTTTTATTTGCGCGAGGAGTCGCCTCGACCGATCATCTGTGTCGCTGGCGGCACCGGCTTTGCGCCACTCAAGGGCATGATCGAACATGCCATCCGCAGCGAACTGAAACAGCCCATCCGGTTCTATTGGGGTGCGCGGGCACAGCAGGATCTCTATCTCAACGCCTTGCCAATGGCCTGGGCGACGGATGATAACTTCAGCTATATCCCGGTGCTTTCCAGCCCTAAGGCTGAGGATCAGTGGACGGGGTGCTGTGGTCATGTGCATCAGGCGGTACTCGAGGACTTCTCAGACCTGAGCGATTATGACGTTTACTGTAGTGGGCCGCCCCTTATGGTTGAGGCGATGCGCCAAGGGGCTGTCCAGCAAGGGCTGCCGGAAGAACAGTTTTACTTTGATAGCTTCGAGTTTTCTACCCAATAGTTGGGGACTGAAAAACGCTTCCGCTCATGGCAAGTTGATTACACCATGAGCGGAGGTTTTATGCCTCTTTCAGTTCATTCATTGCGGTTTTCGGCCGCGGCAGTTTGGGTCGTTCAACCACACCAATCTTGGTCTCTAGTCGCACCAGTTTGTTCTCGGACATGACGATGCCACGGCGGAAACATTCGAGCGCTAGTTTCTCTTCGTTGAGGTAGGCGAGCAGGTTGCCGAGCTCCTGGTAGGTTTCACTATTGGGATTGATTTTGAGGCTGGTCTCCAGATGGTAGCGGGCATTTTTCCATTGCTGGGCGCGCATCGCGAGGCGGCCAAGCGTGAGGTGGAGCACGGCGTTGCGCTGTTGAGTCTTGAGCCAGTTTTTGGCGCGGGCGAGATGGATCTCGGCGTCACCATCCATGAGCCCGTAGAGGTAAACGAGGAAGTCGCTCCAGTGTTTGGTGATGCGGCGATAGAGCAGGTCTTCAATGTCGTCGGCGCGACCGAAGTTGATCATGGCGCAGCAGAAGTCGGCCATCATGTCCTCGCGCTCTTGCAGCCGTGAGGGGAGTTCATCCCAGAGCTGCTCCAAGGTGACGCTGTCGCCCGTTTTGGCAAGGTGTCCGATCAGGCCGGAGTAGGCGCGATGTTCGGTTTCGTAATATTGGATGAGCGGCAGGGCGTCGTGGCGGCGCAGCCGTGGCAGCAGCTCAACCAGCGCTGGCCATTCGTTGAGTTCGGCATGGAGGCGGGCCAGCAGGCTGAGGGCGTAGCTGTTGTTGCGGTGGTTGGGCGGCAGCTGGTTGAGGGTGACGATGGCCTGTTCCGGGTGGTCATCCTCGGCTTCGAGTTGGGCTTGGGTGAGGGCCAAGGCTAGGGTGTCGTTGGGTGATTTGTCACCCGCTAGCAGCAGATAACCATCGCGACGGTTTTTGACCTTGAGCCCCTGAGCGGCGCGGGCGGCGCCCATGTAGGCGAGCACGGCGAAATCGTCGTGACGGGCCGATTTGATCAGCAGCTTTTCGGCATCAAACCACTGGCCGAGGTTTAGCTTCATCATCCCCTTAATCAGTTGTTTGCGGCTGCGGTTAGTCGCACGTAGTTTGCGCCAGCGGCGCAGCCGCAATGGCAGCTGCAGAGCGAAACTGACCAGACGCATCAAGGCGTAAAAGGCGACGAAGGTTAGCAGGGTAACAATGATGGCGAAGGCGGCGCTGGTCTCAATGGTCCAGCCGTACAACGTAACCATGAAATAGCCGGGATCCTGCTTGGCGAAGAGTGCCAGTCCGGCGGCGGCCAGCAGGGCGAGCACGATGTAGAGAACAAGTTTCATGATGGGGTTGTCTCCCTCTTTAGCGGGGCTTCAGTCTTGGTGCGACTTTTGTGCTTCTCCATCCAGCTATCTAGGGCGCGCAGGGAGCTGCTGATGTCGGGCAGTTCGGGTTGCAGTTCGAGTGTAGCAAGCGGTGCCAGACTGGTGAGCATGGCCGCGGTGTTGTCGGCCTTGGTGTCGTAGTAGCTTTCCAGCCAGAGGCGGATGGTGGCAAGGCTGTCGCGGAAAGTCTGAGTATCGCGCTGGAGCAGCGCGAGGCGGGCGACCTCCAGTTTCAGGCGCAGATTTTGTTGCAGGTAGATGCGTTGATCTGGGATGGTCAGTGCGCTTCCCACAGGGCCGCTGTTGTGGCGGACGGTAACCAGCCCCTTGATGTCGCTCCAAACCTTGAACAGTGCGCGCTCCAGGGCCGAACCCTCGGAAGCGGTCTCGACCGTGGCGGGCTGCGCTTCTGCTTCGGAATTGGCCAGGGGCAATCCGGTCACCTGTTGCTCCAGTTGGCTCAGCAGTAGGGCGATGCCGGGAATGTCGATGCTAGCGACCCCGCGCAGGGTGGTGATGTCATCAGTCAATGCTTGGCGGGCTTTGAGCAGCGAGGGCTCATCGGCGTCAAGTAATCGCTGGTCGGCGGCTTCTAGGGCGGCCAAGGCCGTTTTGGTATTGTGATTGAGTTGCGCCTGCTGACTGGCGATATTGACGAGATGACGTGCCTCGGTCACCCGCCACTCAGTGCTGCTGCGCTCTTCAAAGCGCTGATTGATGACGGTCAGACGCTCATCAAGCAGGGCGTCGTGCTGCTTCATGCTATCGATGCCCTCAGTGAGGGTGGTGAGTTGCTGTTGCAGTGAGTGGGCGCTGTCACTAGCCGATTGGCTGGCAGATTGGCTGGAGGATTGCAGCCCGGACAGCGTCTGCTCCTCGGCGCTAAGACGTTCCTCCAACGCTGACTGCTTCTGGTTGAGCTGATGCCAGCCGCCATAGCCCGTTACCGTAGCGCCGATGACGATCACCAGCGCGATAATAGCGATGACAGTGCCGTTGCGCTTTTTGGCGTTGGGCTCATCCTGGCGTGGTTGTTCGGCCTTTGGTGCCGCTGTCGTGCTGGAGTTCTTGGGGGCATCCTTGTTGGCGTCGGCCGCGCTCGGCTGGAGTGGCAGCTCGGCTGGGGCGGGTTCTTTTTTTTCGCTGACGTCGGTCATGGCGTGATCCTTGAGTCTAGAATTATAGTCAATATCATTAATGATTGGGCGGCTGGCATCGCCAATCGATCATGGCCTGCAACAGCCCATGATCGCTGGTCTCGGCGGCGGCGATGGCCGGGTATTTAAACCCGAGTGTGCGCGCCAGTTCCGCGCCGCGTTGGCCTATCACCACCAGTGGCAGTTGTAGTAGCCACTGGCGTTGTGGCGTTGTGGCCATCGTATAAAGATTTTGCAGGCTTTCGTTGCTGGTGGCGGTCATCAGATTAATTTGGCCGTGGTTCATGAGTGTGCCAAGGTCGCCATCGGGACGGACGCGGCGGTAGACTTCGGCATATTCCACCTTGGCACCACGTTCGATCAATCGTTCGGCGAGCAGTTCCCGCCCACCCTCACCACGAACGATCAGGATGCGCTGTCCCCGTATCCGCTGCAACGGCGGCAGGCTCAATAGTGCTTCGCTGTCAGAGCCAGTGGTAGGCGTGAGTATCGGACGCGCGCTGTGCTGCTGTAGCAGGGTGGCAGTACGCTTGCCGACGGCGGCCAGAATCAGCTGCGCGGGCAGTGATGTGGGCAGATAAGGGACGGCATATTCCACCGCATTGGCACTGATAAAGATGGCCATGTCGAACTGCTCCAGCCGCCGCAACAGCGGTTGTGGCTGGTTGAAACTCTCAATCTCCAGCGATGGAAAACTAATGGCTTTGCCTCCTTGGGCTTCGATCAGTTGACACAGTGGCCCGGCCTGATGGGCTGGGCGTGTTACCACAACAGTAACGCCCGTCAGCGTTTGTGGCTCAGCCATGCTGATGGCGCTGGCGGGTGAGGCCATTCGATTCTCTGCCCAGCCGTTGCTTAGCTTTTAATCCTAGCATCATCCCCATGATACACACGTTTCAGTTAAGCCTTGTCGTAGAGGGCCTTGAGGATGGCGCCAGCGCCACGGCTGAGTAGATCATCGGCAAGCCGGATGCCAAGCGTCTCGGCCTCGGCAGCGGAACCGCTGATCTCGCCGCGGATGATCTCGCTACCATCGGGCTGCCCCACCAACCCTCGCATATGCAGAGTGTCGCCATTAAGCGTAGCGTGGCCGCCGATGGGTACTTGACAACCCCCTTCGAGACGATGATTCATGGCGCGCTCTGCCAAGACACGGATATTGGTGGCGACGTCGTTGAGCGGTGCCAGCAAGGCGTTGATGCGGGCGTCGTCGCGGCGGCACTCGATGCCGACCGCACCCTGGCCGATGGCGGGCAGGCTGATGTCGGTATCGATGAACTGGGTGATGCGCTCGTTGAAACCAAGGCGGATCAGCCCGGCGGCGGCAAGGATGATGGCGTCGTATTCACCCTCATCGAGCTTGCGCAGGCGGCTGTTGACGTTGCCACGCAGATCAAGAATCTTCAGGTCCGGGCGCTGGGCGCGGATCTGGCACTGGCGGCGCAGGCTGGAGGTGCCGACACGTGCACCCTGTGGTAGCTCGGCCAGTGATTTGAAGTCGTTTGATACAAAGGCGTCACGCGGATCTTCACGTTTGCAGATTACGGCTAGGTGCAGCCCCTCCGGAAGTTCCACCGGCACGTCCTTCATTGAGTGAACAGCGATGTCGGTCTCACCCTCAAGCATGCTCACCTCCAGCTCTTTGACGAACAGCCCTTTACCGCCAATCTTGGCTAGCGGCGAGTCGAGGATCTTGTCCCCCTGGGTGATCATGCCCATCAGCTCCACCTGTAAGCCAGGGTGGGCTTCCATCAGGCGGTCACGGACATACTCCGCCTGCCACATGGCGAGCGGGCTCTTGCGGGTTGCGATGCGAACGGTCTGTTTTGACATGATTAATCTTTCTTTACAGCGGACTGCCTATGCTACGGCCTGGCGCGGATAGACGCAAATTATGGGGCCCTATTGCAGGAGCCCCATCACGGGATGTTCCCGGCGGATGTCAGTGGGTGACGGTGGCGGGCAAGCACTTGGCCTGCTCGATCCAGTTGGCTACTGACTTGGCGGCGGGTATCTGTCGGGCCAGTTTTTTGCTTTTATTGACCTCGGCCATCTTGGCGGTGAGATTTTCGGTATTGCGAGTGGCCAGCTCTTTGATGGTATCGACGCCAGCAGCTTCCAGTAGTTCGGAATATTGGGTGGATACCCCTTTGATGCGACACAGATCAGCAAGGTTCACCCATTTGAGAATGCTCTTCTCCTCAAGGCCGGTTTTTTCAGCCAGCGCCTTGCGGCCGCTTCTGCTGGCACCTGCCGCGAGTAATTTCGCTGGCGTGGTGATACCCGCCTGGCGCAATGTTTCACCGCGCTTTTCTCCGATGCCTTCCAGGTCTTCAATTTTGTCTGCCATTGTTTTATCTCTTTGTGTTGAGGTTGGTGGGAAAATGGAATTGATCAGAAGAATTTTTTGGCCATGTTCAGGAGATCGCCGCCCTTGGCGGAGCCTGACAGCAGCGAAGCTATGCCCGGATTGTCGCCAATCAACTTGAGTAGTGCCGGGGCCAGCGTGGTCAATCCTTTTTGGGCCAGCTCCGGGTTGATGCCGACGCTGGCGGCGAGTGCCGGAATGTCGAAGCTACTGATGATGGCGCTGACCTTGTCGGTGCTGCTGCCCTGATTGAGATCGACCTTGCCACTGCTAAGGGCGGAGGTGATGCCACTGCCGGCTTTTTGCAGAAAGCCACTGGCGGTGTTGTTGTCAAAACCTTGCTTGACGAGCGACGAGACCAGCTCTGTCCCTTTTTCATTAATAAGCGTATTGAGTATGTCCATGAAGAGTCCTTTTTACGGTGGCCGACCATGTAAGTGGAGCAGTCGGTTGATTCCAGTCTATATTTATAAATGATGCCGCTGCACTGAGCAATTAAATGGTCGTGATGGTTACATTTGTTTACATTGTAGTTCCATAGGTCACTGTCAGCTTTTGGCGGCGGTGGAGCCGGTTAACAGCGTCTCACAGGTATCGATTACTCTGTCCACTGCGTTTGATTGGTTAATGCAAGAGAGGCTGGCGGCATACCCTGCGGCGTGTATTTCGAGTTCACTATCCTCCAGCAACCGTTTGATGAGCTTTGGCAGGGCGGCCGGGTTTCCTTCGATCGGCAGGAAGAGGCCTGCGCCTAGTGCTTCTACCCGATGGCTGGTCATGGTCTGTTCCATTTGTGTCGGCAACAGGAGCACGGGCTTGCCGGATTCGAGCGCAATATCCGTCATTCCCCCGGCGTGGCAGATTATCGCGTTGCACTGTTTAACCACCTCCTGCATCCGCAAGGG
>JAYUTP010000192.1:0-33577 GCA_043755075.1 Tenderia sp. (SeqCode) | reverse complement strand
GCCATTTAAATTTCCCACCGCGACCAGTATAGATGTACCGAAACTTGATTACCCCGGCACCGTTTTTCGATAAAATCGCAAAAGACCTGAGGAAAAGTGCGAAACAACTTTAACTTTCATCCGTGAAATTTTAGGCTGCACTATAAGTTCTAAAAGGCATTATTTTTATGTAACTTACTGCGTTTTAAATTAAAATGATTTTGATTACTTCAAACTTCTCAGATATAGGCGACATTACCCAATCATGAATGAATTTTATATATCACGTTGGGCGTCTTATTCGCGCGTAATCTTGCCAAACAACTAACGGAGGAAGCGATGGAACTAGATCGGCTGGTATCGGAATGGAAGAAGAGTGGCGCGTATACAGATGTTGAAGCGGTGTATTTGAATTGCCCATCAGATGAGCAAATTCAAAAATCATGTCCTCATGGGTGCGAGCTCGAAATTGCCAAAGTGCACCACCGTAACGGCCCTTGGCACGTTATGGAGGAGCCCGGAGATTTTTATCGGCAAACTCGCATATGCAGGGAGCACGGCTACGCCCGTATATACGTAACAACCGGGCTTGAGGCTTTGGGCACCAATTATCAACTCGTCACACAGTGAGCCCGCGACGCCCAACCCGGCAATGCACCGGACCTGCGCGAAAAGCCGCGCAGGCCGGTGATTTTGAACGTTAGGCGGCTCAGTGTGGAGTTGTTCTAATCAACACATTTGTTGGAGGATTACACAATGAAAATAATCATGCTTGCAGTAGTGTTACTGTCGAATGCTGTCGCCTATGCCGGGGAGCCGTATGTAAAGACATTCTACAAGAACAAGAACTGGACAGTGATGCAGGTGGGCATAACTGGTGAGTTCAAGCAATGCGCGCTTAGGTCTTCACCGCATTACCTTGATAAGGCCAGAGATTCGCAATATGGAACTACCTATTTAGGAATCAGTTATCCAAGCAACAATGTCACATTTTCTGGTGAAAATATTGGAGCGTATTTCAGAATATCCAAACGAGCAAAGTTACAGGTGGACGATGGAACGAGTGTCGGTATAACCCCTGAAACCCCCATGCCCGGTAAGAGCATTGTTGACAATATGCTGAACAGCAAAGGGAAGGCTGTAAGAATAGAAATAGATTTTGGAAGCGGAGACCCCTCAATTCACACATTCCCAGTCTCTGGCTTTGCAGAGGCATACAAGAGGCTGCCAGCCTGCGCAAAATAACGGGGTCGGCCTTGCCTTTTGCCTTTACAGCGCGGTAGGTTGGGCTGAACGATTTTTGTGAAGCCCAACATCATGTCTCGATTATGACCACAGATCTGATTGTTGCCGCCATCTCCATCATGTTGAGCTTCGTTCCTCAGCCCAATCTACGCGCTGGCCGGTTTATCGTGGCGCGTATAAAGTCGAGTAGGTCGAGTAGGTCGAGTAGGTCGGGTTAGGCCGCAGGACGTAACCCGACGTTGCAATTTGTCGGGTTACGCTACGCTCTTGTGCCCTTCAGGGTGAACCCGACCTACGTACCTGCTTGCGGAGAGAGGGGGGGTGATAGGCATCACTCAGGTAGTAATAATAATCCGCACCGCATCCAGTCTAGGGCTCGCCGTTTCCAGCACCAGATCCAGAGTTTTCCATTGTTCGGCGAAGAACTCGATTTCTTCGTCACGCACGTTGGGATTGACCTTGCGTAGCGCTTCGAGGCGGTTGATTTCGCGCTCCAACGTTTGGCGGGTCTGTTGGTGGGCGCTGCCGAGCAGTTCGGGAGCCTGTTCGCGGGCGAGTTTGTCGGCGCTGACGATCATGTTGCGCAGCGCTTCGGCGTAGGCGCGGACGATCTTGCCGGCGGTGGCTTTATCAACTTTGGCGCTGTTGTCGCGGATCAGTTCGCTGCTGAGCAGTTGGCTGTGGTCCGTGCCGCTCTGGTCGATGACGATCCGGATGGTGGTGGGCGGCAGGTAGCGGCTGAGGTTGAGTTCGCGGCTGCCGCTGCTTTCGAGCACGTAGATCCCTTCGAGCAGCAGGTTGCCGGGTTTGAGGCCGGGCGCTTTGAGGGTGGTGATGCTGCTGTTGCCCAGCTCGCTGGTGAGTACCATTTCCATGGCGCCGCGCACCATCGGGTGTTCCCAGGTAATGTAGTGCATATCCTCGTTGGCGAGGGCAGTGGCGCGGTCGCAGGTGATTACCATCCCTTCTTCGTGCAGGCCGGGGAAGGCGTGCTGCATTTTTTCGCCCTGGCTGATGAGGAAGCTCTGCTCGCCGTGCTCCTCCATGTCAACGCCGTAGCAGTCGTAGAGGTGTTCGAGGTAGTCGGCCAGATCGTTATTTTCATCCTCGGCCTGGGCTAGCGCCTTGAGGTTGTTGGCGATGTGCGGGCGGCAGGAGTTGTATTCGAGCAGCCGGTCGCGGCCGCGCTGGAGCTTGTCGTTCATGTCGTTGTACAAACGCTGGGTGGTGGCGATGAGCGCCATCAACTCCTCTGTGCTGTTTTCCAGCTGATGCAGCGCTTCGAGCAGCGTCTCGCGGACCTGCACAAAGACCGAGGAACCCGCCGGGCAGGTATGCTCAAAGGCGCTGAGTCCCTGGTGATACCACTGCTGCATGATCTCCTGGGCGCTGCCCTCCAGATAGGGGACGTGGAGCTGAATCGTTTCGGTCTGGCCGATGCGGTCGAGGCGGCCGATGCGCTGTTCCAGCAGATCGGGGTTGAGCGGCAGATCAAACAGCACCAGGTGGTGAGCGAACTGGAAGTTGCGCCCCTCACTGCCAATCTCGGAACAGATCAGCACCTGGGTGCCAAACTCTTGATCGGCGAAATAGGCCGCGGCGCGGTCGCGCTCGATGATGCTCATCTCTTCGTGGAAGACAGCGGCGTGGATGCCAGTCTTGGTCTGGAGGATTTCAGCCAGATCCATGGCGGTGTCGGCGCTGGCGGTAATCACCAAGACCTTGGCGGGGCGCAGCTGTTTGAGTTGGTCGCCAAGCCATTGCACGCGTGGGTCGATCTCGGTCCAGCGTGGGATGTTGTCACTGGCGGCTTGGTAAAGGAGTTCGGGGCTAAGCAGCAGCTGCGGCTCGCCAATGGCGCTGCCCTGAAAGGCGAGCAAGCAGTCGCTATATTCCAGTGGCAGCGGCAGGGCATAAGTGTGCAGCTGGCGGCCGGGGAATCCTTTAATGGCGGAGCGGGTGTTGCGGAACAGTACGCGGCCAGTACCGTGGCGGTCGAGCAGATGCTCCACCAGGGCGCGACGGGCATCACTCTGATGCTGGCGGCTAATCTTGGGGTTGGTGAGCTGTTGCAGCAACTCGGCGTTGTCCCCCTCGCTGAAGGTGTATTCTAAAATGGCGTGAGCGGCCGCGCTGATGGGCTGATCGCCGAGCAGCTCCTCCACCGCCTGGGCGATCGGCTCGTAATGTTTTTCCTCCTCGACGAAGCTGGCAAAGTCGGGGAAGCGGTTCGGGTCGAGCAGCCGCAGGCGGGCAAAGTGGCCCGCCTTGCCGAGCTGTTCCGGCGTGGCGGTGAGCAGCAATACACCTTTGATATGGGCCGCCAGCCTTTCGATCAACTCATACTCCAAGCTCGGCGCTTGCTCAGACCATTGCAGATGGTGCGCTTCATCCACCACCAGTAGATCCCAGTCACCGCTGAGAATCTGTTTGTAGTATTTAGGCTCGCTGCTGAGGAAATCGAGACTGACAATGGCCAGCTGCACGCTCTCGAAGGGGTTGCCCTCATCCTCACTGATGGCGTGGCAGCGCTCGGCGTCAAAGATACTGAAGTGCAGATTGAAACGGCGCAGCATCTCCACCAGCCACTGGTGTACTAGGCTTTCCGGCAGCACGATCAGCACCCGTTGCGCCAACTCACTGAGCAGCTGCTGATGGATGATCATGCCCGCCTCAATGGTTTTGCCCAGCCCCACTTCATCAGCCAGCAGCACGCGCGGCGCATAACGTCCGGCTACTTCATGGGCGATGTAGAGCTGATGCGAGATCAGGCTGGTGCGGCCGCCGGTGAGACCGCGCAGTTCGGAGTGGCCGAGGCGGTTGGCGTAGTGCAAGGTGCGGCGGCGCAGCTCAAAGCGTTTGTTGGCATCGAGCTGGCCGCTGAGCATACGTTCGCTGGGGCGGTTGAGCTGGATGAAGTTGTCGAGGTGTCCTTCGGCCAATTCGGCCGGGCTACCGTCGTCGCGCGTGCCGATGTAGGTAATTAGCCCCTTGGTTTCATTGATCGACTCGATACGCAGCTCCCACCCCTCGTGGCTGGTCACTGAATCCCCAATTGTAAAGAGGGCGCGGCGCAATGGCGCGGTCGCTGTCGCGTAGATGCGGGTCTCGCCGGAAGCAAGGAAGACCACGGTAACGGTGCGTTGATCAGTGGATAGGACAGTGCCCAGCCCCATCTGTAACTCAGCATCACTGATCCAGCGTTGACCGGGGAGGTAATTTTGCATCGCGCACGACTCCATACAGCTAATTGCGAGGGGCGCTTATATTAGTGGATTTGGGGCGAAAAATCCCGGTTGATTGGCCCCCGCGAGAAACTACTCAATGGAAATTACCCGCCTGCAGCGGTGTGGGTAGCCGTCATCCGTCACCCCCAAAGCCAATGATGGAAGCCGCATTCTCGGCATTCCCACCGTCCAAGATCGACTAATCCAGCACACTCGGCAAAGCGAAGAGCAATTCAACGCTGTTTCCAATACCGGCGTTGCCAGATACCTCGCGAGCCACGACGGCAATCAGATGATAGGAATGAACCTCAGGCACCCTTCATTGGCGTAAGAGCTTGCCCCGCTCTAAAGGTGTTGCTGTTGGTTTTTGAACGCGCTGAGTTTTAACAAATTGCTAACGAAGCTGTAGAAAAACTCCGAAAATTGAAAAATGTCTCAATTTTAGGGGTATCAAAACCATTCCATCGATGGAGATCGTGGCGTATAGAGCTTCTGAGGAAGTCGTTTTTTTCATCAAAATTCCGTTTTTAGTTTTCCTACAGCCTCAACCATTAAAAATGTGATTCCGTCGTGATATGCCCGTGAACATTGGCTGACATGATCCGTCATCAATAGACTTAACGGCACTGCCTACGGTAACCGTTTGTCCCATTTCACCCCCACTATCACACGGAGATTATGATGAAAAAATCCTTGTCCTTAAATGTTTTCGCATTATTGGCTGTTTCTACTCTGCTGAATCCGGTATGGGCAGATGGTGGCGGAAAATCTGCGCGTATCACTGTCTTCGCCCCCGAAGAAGGTTATGTGACAGGTCTCGGCAGCCGCGCTTTCTTGGTGGATCTTTCCGTTCAATTTACGGGCAATCTGGCCTCCACCGGCGTCACACCAGAACTGACGGGGCCCGGCCCGATGCAAAATGCTGGCCCCTTCCCCGGCACCTTTGGTCTGGGTGCTAACTTGGATCACTTTCCTGGCATGGTCGTGCTGCTCAGCTCTACACGCATAGGCGCAGGTGCCGGCCAGAACGTGGCCAACCTTTTTAACATTAACACCGTAACCAATCAGGATGCCTCAGGCACTGAGATATGGTCCACCTGGATCGTCGGCGCAGCCAATGCCTTTGGGGTTGTGGGTGAGCAAACGCCCTCACGTCTGTTCCTTGCAGTAGTGGAAGGCACTGCGCCGAATGTCGTCATTGATATGGATAGCGACGGTAAGTTCGACAAGAAAGATTTGAAGCTCATGGGCTACAAGGTGATCTCAAACACTCCGAAAGTAGACTTTGTGGTGAATGGCAATGGCGCATTGAACTAATTTTTTTGAATTTTAATGTTTGGTTCATCGCCATATTCACTGCGGCTTTTTATTAGCCTAAGCTCAGATCTAGCTTGCCACGCTGAAACAAAATTACTGCCCGATAATTGGTGAGGTTACAAACGCCTCTGGCGTTTGTCTTGATAAGGCAGTGAATGTGATGATGAAACGCTAAAAAAATAGGCCGCCCCAATCCATTTGGGGCGGCCTATCTCCGAGGCTTGCTCGTTTAAATCTCTATCTGGCGGGCTTTGGCGAGTGCTACTTCAATTTTGTTTTGCAGATATTTTACCCGGGTATTCAGCGTGTTATCAAACTTTTCTGGCTGAGCGTCCCCCTCTTTCTGCAACAACTCATGGGCAATATTCAATGCCGCCATAATGGCGACATTGTCGCCACCCGCAGTACGGCCACGGTCGCGGATTTCACGCATCTTCTTGTCGAGGTAGCGGGCGCTGGCTTCAAGTCCGGGGCGCTCTTCCGCTGGGCAGGAGATGCGGTACTCCTTGCCGAGGATGGTGATGATGGCGGGGGTGGGCTCACTGGCCATATTCTTGTTCCATGCTTTTTAGGCGCAGGATCATCGCTTCGATGCGGGATCTGGCGAGTTCGTTTTTTTCCATCAGGTGGGTGCGTTCGGCGGTTAGCAGTGATTGCTGTTCGCGCAACGCCTGATTCTCATTTTTTAGCTGCAGGCAGAGCTGAATCAGCTCGTCGACCCTAAATTCCAGGGTCTTGAGGTCGTGGTCATGGCTGCGAGTATTGTCTGGGCTCATAGGCGCACAATATAGTGTGATGGGCTGTTGTGGTCAACGACTGTGCAAATGCCAACGCAATCTGGCGGTGGTATTATGTTGCTCTAACTATTTTTGTGAAGGAAGTATCGCCATGCAAGCCCCTAGTTACGAGCAAATAGCCACCCTATTATCGGTTTATGGCGACGCCATGAGTGTTTCCGAGTGTCACGGTGTGCTCTGCGGCATGGTGAGTGGCAAGCCCTCCCTTGACGGTGCCAGCTGGGCGTTGCGCATGCTCGGCGGTGATCTGGACGAGGCGGTGGTGGTTGGCGCAAATGCCGAGGTGGATGAAGCCGACAAAGCCACCCTCATGGGGCTGTTTGACGACACAGTGTTACAGCTCAATGATGAAGAGATGATTTTTCAGCCCATGCTGCCTGACGAGAAAGAGCCCTTGGAAGAACGCACCGCTGGCCTAGCCGATTGGTGCGAGGGTTACCTCTACGGTCTCGGCTTGGGCGGCGTCAAAGATTTTGATAGCTGTTCCCAGGAGGTGCAGGAATTTTGCGGCGACTTGATCGAAATCTCCCGCATCACTTTTGAAGATGGCGATGAGGGGGAGAACGAAACCGCCCTGTTTGAGATTGTTGAATATGTTCGCATGGGGGCGCTGATGGTCTACGAAGAGCTGAGTAACCTCGCCGCTGGCAAGCCTCCCCGTGCTACCGAGCACAAGATCACCTTCCACTAATAAAATTAATGGGGTCGCGCCATGAATCAAAGCGAGTTTTCTAAACGTCGAGCCCGCCTATTGCAGATGCTCGGCGAGGGCAGTATCGCCATCCTGCCCGCTGCGCCGCAGACCATCCGCAACCGTGATGTCGAGCATACCTACCGCCCTGACAGTGATTTTTACTACCTGACCGGTTTCCCCGAGCCAGAGGCGATGGTGGTGCTCATCCCTGGCCGCAAGCAGGGGCAGTGTGTGCTGTTTTGCCGCGAACGTGATCCCTTGATGGAGGTCTGGAATGGTCGTCGCGCTGGGCTCGATGGGGCGGTGGAACATTTTGGCATCGATGACGCCTTTCCCATTAGTGACATTGACGAGATCTTGCCGGGGCTGATGGAAAACCGTGAGCGTGTCTTCTACGCCATGGGCACCCATCATGACCTTGACCAACGCATGATCGACTGGCTCAAGCAGGTGCGCAAAAAGAGTCGCCTCGGCGTCCACGCACCGGGCGAGTTTGTCTCCCTCGACCACATCCTCCACGAGATGCGCCTCTTCAAGAGCAGGGCCGAAATCGACGCCATGAAAAAAGCGGCACAGATCAGCGCTGCGGCCCACTGCCGCGCCATGCAGAGCTGCCAGCCGGGCAAAATGGAATATCAGATTGAGGCGGAGATCGTGCATCACTTCATGGCCAACGGTTGCCGCCACGCCGCCTATCCCTCCATCGTCGGCGGCGGCGCCAACGGCTGCATCCTCCACTACACCGAGAACGACGCCGAGTTGAAGGATGGCGAGTTGCTATTGATTGATGCCGGTGCCGAATACGACAGCTACGCCGCCGACATCACCCGCACCTTCCCGATCAACGGCAAGTTCAGCGAGGCGCAGCAGGCGCTCTATCAAGTGGTGCTGGATGCGCAGTACGCTGCCATCGAGGCCGTCAAACCCGGCAACCACTGGAACGACCCGCATGACGCCGCCGTCAAGATGCTCACCAAAGGGCTGATCAAACTCGGCATCCTCACAGGGACGCTGGCCAAATTGGTCAAAGAGGAGGCCTATCGCCCCTTCTATATGCACCGCACCGGCCACTGGCTGGGCATGGATGTGCACGACGTCGGCGATTACAAACTCGGCGGCCAGTGGCGTCTGCTAGAGCCGGGCATGGTCCTTACCGTTGAACCGGGGCTCTATATTCCTGCCGGTAGCAAAGAGGTGCTGAAGAAGTGGTGGGACATCGGCATTCGTATTGAGGATGATGTGCTGGTGACCCGCACAGGCCATGAGGTGTTGACCCGTGGTGTGCCGAAAGAGGTGGCGGAGATTGAGGCGTTGATGGCGGTGGCGAAGAGGCGCAGGGCCTGAACGCTTGTTTGAGAGAGCTACCCCTTGAGCATAGACTCCTTTCGCGTTGCCACACTCGCAGATGTCGCTGCGATCATGCAGCTCGTTAATGGTGCTTATCGGCCCACGCCACAATTGGCTGGCTGGACCCATGAGGCGGATCTGGTCGCCGGGGAGAGGGTCACTGTGGTCCAGGTTATGGAAGCGCTGGGGAGAGATAGCACGACTGTGCTCGTTGGCCTGAAGGGGGCGGAGATTATCGCTTGCATTCAGGTCGATCATGATGGGAGCCGTAGCCATCTGGGTATGTTCGCTGTCGCCCCTGCACTGCAAAACGCCGGGATAGGCAAGCAGATGCTGGCCTACGGCGAAGGGTATGCTCGCACCACTTTTGCCGCCAAAACGTTTGTCATGTTGGTGATTTTGGAACGAAGGGAGCTCGTTACTTTTTATCTGCGGCGTGGTTATCAGCAGACGGGGGATGTATTGGATTATCCTCTGCTGGCAAACGCGGGGATTCCGAAGCGTAATGGGCTTCAGGTGATTCGATTGGAGAAAGAGGCTGTAAATGACTGAAAACTACGACGTCCTCATTGTCGGCGGCGGTATGGTCGGGGCCACTATGGCCTATGCGCTGAGCCCATTGCCATTGCGTATCGGTGTGATCGAGGCGGTGCCGTTCAAATCCGAGCGCCAGCCCAGTTATGACGACCGCGCCATTGCGCTGGCCCATGGTTCCGCCAAGGTCTTTGAGGCGGTGGGCTTGTGGCCGTTGCTGGCGGACAAGGTCAGCCCCATCAAGAGGATTCATGTCTCTGATCGTGGCCACTTTGGCGTTGCCCGCATCAATAGCGTTACCGAGGGGGTTGATGCCCTTGGTTATGTGATAGAGAGTCGCCTTATCGGCAGTGTGCTGGCGGATGAACTGCCCAAGCTTGGCAATGTTGAGGTGATCTGTCCGGCGACGGTGCTGGGCATCACCCTGACGGACATCGGCGCGCAGCTCTCGATCGATTGTGACGGGGTGATGCGCGAGCTGAGCGCCAAACTGGTGATTGCGGCCGATGGTGGCAACTCGGCGGTGCGCAATCTGCTCAATATTCCTACGCGCCGCTGGGATTACGGCCAGAGCGCCATCATCGCTAACATCACGCCTGAACGTTACCATCAGGGGGTGGCTTATGAACGTTTTACCGACAGTGGCCCCGTTGCCATGCTGCCCAATGGTTCTGAAGATGATCCGGCCCGCTGTAGCTTGGTATGGAGCGTGCGGCGCGAGGATGAGCAGCGCGTCTTGAGTCTGAGTGATGATGAATTTCTCTCCGAGTTGCAAACCCGTTTTGGTTATCGCCTTGGCGAGCTGCGCAAGGTGGGGCAGCGGAACAGCTATCCCTTGCGGCTGGTGCGCGCCAAGGAGCATGTGCGGCCGCGCTTGGCATTGATCGGTAACGCCGCGCACACGCTGCATCCCATCGCCGGTCAGGGTTTTAATCTCGGTCTGCGTGATATTGCTGCGCTGGCGCAGGTGGTGGCCGAGGCGCACAGCGCCGGTCTTGATATTAGTGCTATGCCGGTGCTGCAGCAGTACGCCGAGTGGCGCCGCTGGGATCATCGTAAGGTGATTGGTTTTACCGATACGCTGGCGCGGCTCTTCAGCAATCCGCTGGTACCGGTGGCGCTGGCGCGCAACGCCGGACTGGTCGCCATTGATCTATTGCCATCGCTGAAACGGCTGCTCACCCGTCAGACCATGGGTGTCGCAGGCAAGTTGCCACGGCTGGTAATGGGGTTAGCGCTGCTGCGACAAGAGCGCCGTCCATGAAAAAAATGGGGTTGGCCGGATTGCTGTTGTGGGTAGGGGTGGCGGCTGCCGCAGGCGAGAGTAATGGCTATCGCGAACTCACCGAGATTTATCTCAATGAACATACAGTTAATTTCTATCTCGACGAGCAGTGCCCTAACGGAGTTCCCTATTGGCGCCTTGATGCCAATCATATCGATGTCGATAAGGGCTACGTGCTGTTGCTGGCGGCCTTTAGCAACAAACAAAAGGTTTATGTCGTCTATCAAAATGACCCCACTGCCAAAGAGCAGTGTATGGTCAAACGTATCAACGTTCGTTAATCGTAATAAATAGGGAGCAGACCATGGCGGATAATTATGATGTAGTCATTGTGGGCGGTGGCATGGTGGGTCTCACGGTTGCCTGTGCCCTAGGGGATACTGCGTTGAAGGTGGCGGTGCTTGAAGCAAATCCGCTGGAGACCTACTGGCCGGAGGAGAGCATCGGTCTGCGCGTCTCGGCCATCACCCACTCAAGTCGCAAGGTATTCGACAACATTGGTGCTTGGCGTGGCATGGTTGATCGCCGTGTTACCTCCTATGGCGAGATGCACGTCTGGGATGCTAGTGGTGAGGGTGAAATCCACTTCGATGGTGCTGAAGTGGGCGCGCCGTCGCTCGGCTACATCATCGAGAACCGCATCATTCAGCTCGCACTGCAAGAGCGGGCGCAGCAGTTTGGCAACATCGACATGCTCTGCCCGGCGCGCTGGCAGCAGTGGCGTGAGGATGATGCACAGCTGGTGCTTACCCTTGAAGATGGGCGTGAGCTCAACACCAAACTTTTGGTAGGTGCCGATGGCGCTTCCTCGCCAGTACGTGAACGGGCCGGGATCGAGACCAAAGGCTGGGGTTACGATCAGCACGCGGTGATGGCGATTGTGCAGACCGAAAAGTCGCATCAACACACCTGCTGGCAGCGCTTTCTGGCGGATGGTCCGCTCGCCTTCCTGCCGCTGCATGAGCACTACAGTTGTGTGATCTGGTCGACCACGCCGGAGGCTGCCAAGGTGCTGGTAGCGGATGATGAAGCGGTTTTCCGGGCCAAACTGGCCGAGGCCTTTGACCATACGCTGGGCGAGATTGTGGCGGTTGTTGAGCGTAGCTCCTTCCCACTGCGGTTGCAGCACACTCTGGATTACGTCAAAGAGCGTATTGCGCTGGTCGGTGATGCCGCCCACGCCATCCACCCTCTCGCCGGTCAGGGGGTCAACCTTGGTGTGCTCGATGCCGCCGCGCTGGCTGAGACCATTCTCACCGCTCACGAGAGCCGCCGTGACCTCGGCAGCCTCGCCACCCTGCGCCGTTATGAACGCTGGCGCAAGGGCCAGAACGTCGCCATGATGTTGTCGATGGATGGCTTCAAACGGCTCTTTGGTTCGGAGCTGGCGGCAGTGCAGGTGGTACGTAACTTAGGGCTCAACGCCACCAACTCACTGACACCCGTGAAACGGCTCTTTATGGATTACGCCATGGGTGAGCGTGGTGACCTGCCGAAGATGGCGCTTTAGTTGTAGAGCCCATTGGGAAAAAAAAGCTAAAGCAGCACGACTTAATCAAGGCAGAAGCGCTGCAGATCTAAACTTCGACGCATTTCGGTAAGCGTACACACACCGTCGTGCGCGGCTAAATCAAAGGCTACGCAAAAAAGTCCTTGTAGTTTCCATGTTGTTAAAAACAACTCGCAAATCCGCCTAAAAATATTTTCCCCTCTGTGTAAGGTTGCCAGCCATCTACCGACTACTAGGCGCAGGGCAGTTTTTCAGTTGCCCTACAGCGAAGCTACACTAGTAGCTCACGGCCTGTTATTTACAGGCTTAATGTTAATAATTTTTTCAACTCATCAAGGAAAATTATAAATGTCTATCAAATCCAAAGGTGCTGCCCTGGCGTCCCTCGCGGCTGTTATGGCCCTGTCCGTATCTTCCGCTTTCGCTGCAGCACCACCGGCTGGCAGCACTGGCGCAGCTATCGGTGCCAGTGACAAAGTGCATTGCTATGGCGTGGGGTCTTGCAAAGGCAAAACCGATTGCAAAACAGCTGAGAATAGCTGCAAAGGCCAAAATTCATGCAAGGGCCAGGGTTTTATGGGTATTGCGGCTAAGGACTGTTTAGAGAAAGGTGGTGTAATTTCTGACATCAAGGGCTAGTAATTAGTAATAGGCGATACATAAAAGATCCAGGCCTTGGGCCTGGATTTTTTACCCTGATTGTTTTGAAAAAGACATGCAGGGTAAAAAAACTCCTACTCAAATGAACCTTATCGGCAATATGCTCAGAAAAAAATCACCCGGCTTTGGCCTTGGATTGCGACCCGTGCATTACCCAGATTTTTTGCGTGAAACGCAGGCGGTTGATTGGCTGGAAATCATTTCCGAAAATTACATGATCCCCGGCGGCAAGCCGCTGGCCATGCTCGACGCCATTTTGGAGCGTTATCCGGTGGCGATGCATGGCGTTTCCTTATCGATCGGTTCTACCGATGGCTTGGATACGCAATACCTGACTGAGCTCAAAGCCCTGGCCGAGCATGTGCAGCCACTATGGATTTCGGATCACCTGTGCTGGACGGGCGTGCAAGGCCGTAATTCACATGATCTGCTGCCGCTACCTTACAGTGAAGAAGCGTTGCGCTTGGTGGTACGGCACGTAGAGCAAGTGCAAAACACGCTGGGTCGGCGCATTTTGTTGGAAAATGTATCGAGCTATTTGAATTATCGCAGCTCCGAAATGAGCGAATGGGAGTTCTTGCGCCAAGTTGCCGAACAAGCCGATTGTTTGCTTTTGCTCGACGTTAACAATATTTACGTCAGCAGCATCAATCATGGCTTCGATGCAATTGAGTTTTTGAATCACCTGCCGGTGCAACGGGTGCAGCAAGTCCACCTGGCCGGCCACAACGATCACGGCGATTATATTGTGGATACACATGACCATCCGGTGGCCGACCCGGTGTGGGAGCTCTACCGTTACACCTGTGAGCGTTTTGGTGAAGTAGCGACGATGATCGAGCGCGATGACAATATCCCCGCGTTGGATGAATTGATTACGGAATTGAATCGCGCGAGGGCTATTGCCGCCGAGACGCTGAACCAAAAAATATTGGAGACGGTGTCATGAAAACGCTCGCGTTGACCGACTTACAGATCGCCTTCCACCACCATTTGCTTAACCAGCCCAGCAGCATTGCACAGGAGGTGATTGAAGACGGACGCATTGATGTCGATCACCGCCTGAGCATTTATCACAATGCCTATCGCATCCGGCTGCTGGAAAATTTGCGCGACGCATATGAAAAGACCTGGAGTTATCTTGGTGACGATACATTTAATGATTTAGCACTTGCCTTCATTGAAGATAATCCGCCCCTGCATCGCAATCTGCGCTGGCACGGTGGGGAGTTTCCGCAATATTTAGCGGGCCAGTTTCCACAACATACATTTATTGCCGAGTTGGCAACAATCGATTGGCAACTGCGGTATGCGTTTGACGGCCCCAATGCCACTCCGCTCGCAGCAGCCGAATTAGCCGGTCTATCCACCGAGGATTGGGAAAGCATCGGATTCCAGTTAGCCCCCACTTTTTTTATCGCACCGTTGCGTAATAATAGCGTCAGCATCTGGCATGCGCTCGACCAAGAGCAACCGCCTCCCACGGTTGAACCGCTAGCCGAATCCAGTTGGCTGTTGATCTGGCGCAAAGGCTGGCAGCCGCATTTCCGCACTATTCATGCGGTGGAACATGCGGCCCTTTTGCAATTGCAGGCCGGCGCATCGTTTGCAGACGTGTGTACTGCGTTGAGCGAGCAATTCACCGATCAAGAAGCCGCCAGCATGGCTGCTGATGGGCTAAGAACGTGGTTGCACGATGAACTGATCGTCGGGCTGACAGGATTGCAGCCGATTTGACTGGCTGTCTATCTCCGCTAAAAAAATCATAATTTTTTAATGCCTGAGCCTCATCAATACGTTTAACCCTTCGTGCCTTGCCGCAAATGACTCACCAACGCACCGCTTATGTCAGCTTCAGTTATTTCAGGCGGCTGCATGACTTCAGTTAATCATTGCGATATTTATGTCGCTAGCTAACTTGCGTAGGTAGGCAGAACCAAGCGCCCACAGCAATTCCCTTTTTAGATTCAAGATACTTTTGCGTAACATCAGTGAGGTCTGTTATTTGAATTCAGTCATTCGTTCCTCTTCCAAATTGCTGGCTCTGCGACGGCACGTGCGGTGCTTGTTCGAGGAGATTTTTCTTGGCTACGCTTGGGTAACTTTGGTGCCGTCGTGGAAGGCCGGTTTGTTACTGGCGCTGATGACCTTGATCGACCCCAGCACAGGTACCATTGGACTGGTTGGCGCAGTCTGCGCTTGGTACGCCGGGCATATTGCTGGCGCCAATGCTGGCGAGCGTCCGGTGTGCGTCTTCAATGGGTTGTTGATAGGACTTTTCGTGGCGCATGTTTGGAATCCCGGTGTCTCTGTGGTGGCGCTGGCGGTGTTGGGCGGGATATTCTCCGGCTGGCTAACCGTGGTGCTTGGCCGTTTGGCCTCGTCGTTAATAGGTATGCCCATTCTCAGTCTGCCGTTTGTGCTGGTGGCGATGCTCACGGCCGCCGCCGGGGGGAGCCTCTCCACGCTTCATTTCAACCCCTATGTGGCGCCTCCTGAGTTCTTCGGCAACGAGATCGATAAGTTTCTCAGCGCTCTGGGCAATCTCTATTTTCTACCCAATCCGCTGGTCGGGCTGTTGGTGGTGTCAGTGTTGCTGGTCTTTTCGCGTTACTACGTCGTCATTGCGGTGGCTGGCTATTCGGCGGCCCTTTTCTGGTTCAATCTGCTAGGGGCTGCCCCCGAGCATCTGGCGACAACTGCCTGGGCAAGCAATGCCATACTTGCGGCTCTCTTGGTTGGTGGTCTATTTGCAACCCCCTCTTTTATGACGGCGGGATTGGCAATACTGGCTGCGGTGATGGCGGCATGGCTGGCACTGGCGCTGGGACGCATCCTTGATGTCGTTCACCTGGTGCCATTTTCAGCCCCTTTCGTTTTTGCTGCATGGTTGGTGCTTTATGCCGCTGTCCACAATGTGCGGATGGTGGGGAGTTTTAATCACCTTGTGCCTGACTTTCCGGAGCGCTCATATGAGCGGGCGCAGATTAACCGATCCCGAGGGGGAGATCCGGCAAGCCTACCTTTGGCGCTGCCATTCATGGGGATCTGGACGGTATCCCAGGGATTTTCCGGCCAGCATACCCATCGTGGGTCGTGGCGCTATGCTCTGGACTTCATTGTCATGAAGGGTGGCAAAAGCTTTTCCGGCCAAGGGGCAGCGCTTGATGATTTTTATTGCTACAACCTGCCGGTGCTGTCACCTGCCTTTGGCCAGGTTTGGCGCATCGTCAACGATGTTCCAGACAATCCGCCGGGCATGGCCAATGCCGCTGCCAACTGGGGGAACTGTGTTGTCATCCGGCTTTATAACGGCAGGTTTGTGATGGTCGCACATCTCAAACATGGATCGGTTGCGGTCGCTCCGGGGGCGTGGTTAAAGCCTGGCGATATCATTGGCCGCTGTGGCAATTCCGGGCGTTCGCCGCAGCCCCATATCCATCTGCATCTGCAAACCGGCGACGAGCCGAGCGCCCCTACGGTGCCATTTCATATGGCGAGTGTGCTGATGTCTGTCAATGGTGAAGCGGCGTGTTATGAGCTTGCCGTGGTGCCGCAGGAGTCTGCAACCCTTGTTAGCGCGAGTGAAGGTGATGTTCGTCCCTTTCATCTGTTGGCGGGGCGCGGTTTGCGTTACACGGTAGAACAGAATGAGGGCGCTACCACCGATTGGACACTGCGTTGTGAGGTGGATGAACGTGGCCAATTGGTCCTGATTTCGAGTGCGGGGGGGCGCTGTGTCGCGGAGTCAACCTGGGCGGTATTTTCCTGCTATGACCGTAACAGCCGATTTGATCCCTATCTCGACCTTTGGCTGCTGGCGTGTGGATATACTCCGGTTTCGTATCATGTCGAGCGCTGGCAGGATCATTTCACCCCGGCAAGAGTGCTGCCGCAGCGCACTGCAAAGCTCTTGGCTCTGCTCGTCTGGCCCTGGGCGACTTTTGCCGAGAGCCGTTACCAGCGCCGCTGGGATGAAGCGGGCCAGGCGTGGCGCCAGACGGGTCACCATCGGCAAAAACTGTCAGGTATCCAGGTCAATACGGAGGCAATGATTACTCCCCAAGTGGGGGCTATCTATATCAACGGTGAGATAAGCGGTTGCCGTTACACCATGCAAGCGACCCACTCATTTCAGCATCCCGACATTGGCATACCGGGATGGGAAACGCCTCTCGGCACGGCAACGCCCCTCACGAACTCGGTATGAACGGGCAACTCTGCTGTATTGCCGAGCTGTCAACGCTAACATAGAAACGTCATTTTTTGCCTACGCCATCCCCCACGGGGGTGTTACATCGCTCGGTGGACTTGCCGATGGGTATTTTTTTCTAGGGGTGATTCGCGGCCGGTATTGTTTTTTTGAGTTGTTATCTAATCCACTCAAAAAAATCCGCTTTTTATTTTTACAGGCGCTGAGTGTACTCACGCAGGAGATATTACTACTTGGCGCTAACAGTCTTCTAGAGACCGTTGGTCAAACCGCCTCATACCCGTTAGACTCCGCCGCACAACATCTTCAGTTGCATTAACTTACAGAGGTTATATATGCGTTTCACACACAAGACCGGTCTTGCCGCTGCCCTGCTGGGCTGTGCCTTGGCGACGCCTGCATTTGCCGCCAGCAAAGCTAATGCCTCGCCCTTTTCCTATAATTACGCCCAGCTCTCCTATGTCGATCTTGATGCCGGTTTTGATGGCTTTAAGATTGAAGGCTCCTTCGATATCAACCCTACGCTGGCCCTGACCACCTCGTACCTGTCGACCGATAAGAAAAATTATCTAGAATACGACGTTTTCACCCTCGGCTTGGCCTATCACCAGCGTCTGGTGGATATGCCTAAGGCTGACCTTGTATTGCACGGTGAGTTTGAACGCTCACATGCGAGCCATGTACATAGCGATAATGAAAACGGCGTCCGCATTGGTGCCATGTTGCGCTACCAGGTGCAGAAAAATATCGAGACCTTTGGTGATCTCTCCTACAGCAGCTTATACGACAATGACTTAGCGTTAACGGCGGGCATTAACCTGGCACTGAACCAGCAGTTCTCCGTTGTTGCCGCAGTTGAGCTGAGCGACAATGACATGCTGCTGCTTGGCATCAGAATGCAGTTGAAGTAGCGGCGTTATCACTCACGGAGGGTGCTGTGGCACTCTCCGCCACCACTTTTTTAAGATGACTCTCTCCGTAGAGAATGCAGCTTTGTAGCGTGGGTACGTTTTTTGTGCCCACGCTGTTGGCTGACACAACCTATTGCCACCCGCATCACAAACAAGTTGCGTCCCTTTAACATCCGGTCGAGCGTTTCGCGTGAATACAAAGAACGTGCCTATCCTACCTGGCTTTCGAAGGAAACTTTAAAGCACCTCACTCACCCCAGCGCGGCACCAACAGATGTTCAATGTTGAGATGATCGAGTATGCGGGCGACGATGAAGTCGATGAGATCGTCTATTGTTTTTGGGTTTTGATAGAAGCCGGGATTGGCCGGGAGGATGATGACGCCAAGGCGCGCCAACTTGAGTGAATTTTCCAGGTGAATGGCGGAGAGCGGAGTTTCGCGATGCACCAGTATCAGTTTGCGTTGCTCTTTGATGGCAACATCGGCGGCGCGTTCCATTAGGTCATTGCTGCTGCCGTTAGCGGTGGCGGCGAGGAAGGCGCTGGTGCAGGGGCAGACCACCATAGCGCGCGGTGCGCCGGAACCGCTGGCGACGGGTGAGTGCCACTGCTCTTTGCCCCAGACGTGGAGTTGATTCTCTTTGGCCTGATAGCGGGCGCTGAGCTGCTGCTGCATCTGTTGCGGTGTGCCGCTGAGCCTGAGATCGGTCTCCATATCGATCACCATCTGCCCGGCTTTGGAGATCATCAAGTGAACTTCTTCGCCAGCGTTGATCAAACATTCAAGCAGACGCAATCCATAAGCCACACCGGAAGCGCCAGTGATGGCGAGCGCAATGCTGTTGCGGCTCATGTTTTTTCAATCTCCTTGAGCAGCTTTTGGTGAATGCCACCAAAAGCGCCGTTGCTCATCACCAAAATGTGATCGCCGGGGCGGGCGTAACCAGCCACATAGGCGACGATGTTTTTCACCTCATCAAACACTTTGCAGTGATCGCCGAGTGACGCGGCCACCTGGTTGATATCCCAGCCGAGATCGGGCGGATTGTAGAGCACAATTTCATCCGCCGCCGCCAATGAAGGGCCAAGCGTTTCGGCATGCACCCCCATGCGCATGGTGTTGGAGCGCGGCTCGAGGATGGCGATGATGGTGGCGTCGCCAACCTTATTGCGCAGACCGTCGAGGGTCAGATTGATGGCAGTGGGGTGATGGGCGAAGTCGTCATAGACGGTAATGCCATTGACCACGCCAGACACCTCCATCCGCCGCTTTACGTTTTTGAATTCACTGAGCGCGGCCACTGCTTCATGGGCAATGACACCGGCATGACGCGCTGCCGCAACGGCGGCCAGGGCGTTGTGGACGTTGTGCATGCCGAGCAGATTCCATTGCACATCACCCACATGCACATCACCCCAGTAGACGGCGAAGGCGCTGCCATCGGGGGCCACATCACGGGCATTCCAGCGTTTTGTTTCAGGCGGCTCGACCTGATTGACGCTGGCGTTGGCGAAATATTCGATAGGTGTCCAGGCACCCAGGTTGATGGCATTGGTGATGTTGGCATCATCGACTGGCGCGACAATCAGGCCATTGCCGGGCACGGTACGCACCAGATGGTGGAACTGCCGTTTGATGGCGTCGAGGTCATCAAAGATGTCGGCATGATCAAACTCAAGATTGTTAAGGATGACGGTACGCGGACGGTAGTGGACAAACTTGGAACGTTTGTCGAAGAAGGCGCTGTCGTACTCATCTGCCTCCACCACAAAAAATGGCACATCACCAAGACGGGCGGAGATGCCGAAGTTGGCTGGCACCCCGCCGATGAGAAAGCCGGGGGAGAGCTTGGCGTATTCGAGTATCCACGCCACCATGCTCGAGGTGGTGGTCTTGCCATGGGTACCGGCGATAGCCACCACCCAACGATCCTTGAGAATGTAATCCGCCAGAAACTGCGGGCCGGAGAGGTAGGGCAGGCCACGATTGAGCACATACTCCACCGCTGGATTGCCACGCGACAGGGCATTGCCGATGACGACAAGATCGGGGGCTGGATTGAGTGGCGCGGGATCGTAGCCCTGATGCAGGGTGATGCCCTGCGCTTCCAGCTGGATGCTCATCGGCGGATAGACGTTGGCATCGGAGCCGGTGACGGTGTAACCCACCTGCCGGGCGAGGATGGCAATACCGCCCATGAAGGTGCCGCAAATTCCAAGAATGTGTATGTGCATCTGTTTAACGGCTCGTTAACTATTAATTACAAAAAGTGCTCTAAGGATGGTAACGGAAACGTACGTATACAAAAGCGAAATCGCCACACCGACGTAAAAAGGGGTGTTGAGTGTATGGCGCAGGATGTGGCCGACCACGGCTACGTTCCACATAAAAAGACCAAAAACCAGTAGCGATGGCGCAAAGGCCTGCATCGGATCTTGATCTTGATACTGAAGTTGCCACCACATCAGCGGCACCGCCACAAAACCAAACAGTGCGCCGGTTCCGAGCAGGGCGATGGCGGTTTGCTGATAGCGCGGCCAAAAATCACGCACCCACAATATCATCCGCAACATAGCCAGCAGCAAAGCCACTTCGACCAGGGCCGAGAGCAGCGCCGGCCCTGGCGCCAGTTCAAAACCGCTAATGATGGTGCTAATCAAAACATAAAGTAGCAGAGTGACAACAAATAGGCTCTGCGAAGCCGGTAGATCCTGTGGCCCAAGGCGGAAACGGCAGATTTTCCAAAAGGTTTCGAGGTATGAATTCATGGCGCTACGTTATCACAAAAGCGAGAATGGCTCCCAGTACGGAGGCATTGAAATTGCGTAAGTTAGCGACATAATAGAAGCATTATTGCCGCTGGTGAGTTCTCTTCAACCATGCCTACAATGCCGCACACCATGCCCAGCCACGAACTCAACCGCTACCGCTTTCCCTGGCGCAACCACAACCGCCTTCAGCTGCATGTTGATGGCCACGCGTTTTTCCCGGCCATGTTTGATGCCATCGGTCAGGCGCGCCACTGCATTGTGCTGGAGATGTATCTGGTGGAATCGGGCTCTGTGCTGACTCAGTTCATCGACCGGCTGCTTGAAGCGGCGGAGCGCGGGGTGCAGATCTTCCTACTTTTTGATGACTTTGGTGCCCATGGCATCAACAAGGGTGACCGGCAGCGGCTAATCCACTGCGCGATTCACCTCAAATTCTATAACCCACTGCACTACGGAAAATGGCGGCGGTCGCTGTTCCGCGACCATCGCAAACTGCTGTTGGTGGATAAGCGTGTCGCCTTTATCGGCGGCGCGGGAATCAGCGATCACTTTATCGGCAACGATGAGTGGCACGACCTGATGGTGGAGCTGGAGGGCGAGTGTGTGCATGACTGGCTCACACTCTTTTTGGATAGCTGGCCGGGCGAGCTTGAGCAGATCGACTGCCTTAATGAACAGCCCCACTCCCTGCCCAAAAATGAACAGCAGCAACTGGGGCGGGTGACGATCTCGCAGCTATCGAACCATCAGGAGATTCAAAAATCGCTGGTCAACCGGCTCAAAAATGCCGAACACTGGGCCTGGATCACCACCGCCTATTTTGTGCCGTCGTGGAAGTTGCGCCGCGCCCTGAAGCAGGCGGCTAGGCGGGGTGCCGATGTGCGGCTGATCCTGCCAGGGCCACGCACTGACCATCCGGGGGTACGCCATGCCGGGCGCCGCTTTTACTACAGTATGTTGCGCCACGGGGTACGCATCTTTGAATACCAACCGCGTTTCACGCACACCAAGGCCTACCTGTGCGACCATTGGTGCTCAATCGGTTCGAGTAATCTTGATCGCTGGAACACAATCTGGAATCTGGAGGGAAATCAGGAGATCGACGACCAAGGTTTTGCACTGGTATTGAAGGCACAGCTGGAACACGATATGGGGCAGTGCGACGAGATCAGCCTAGCTTCATGGCAGGCGCGCCCTTGGCACCGCCGTCTATTGGAATGGTTCTGGGGGCGGATTGATGTCTGGCTGGCGCAGCTATCGGCGCGGTGGCACCGATAACCAGGACATTATCAACCCTTGTAGCTGGGGTCACTCCAGCAGTGTGGTAACGCCTCACCTGACGGGAAAGTCAGGCTACCCTTGGAAAATTGCTGTTTCTCAGGCCGCTCTTCACCGACATGGAATCGCCCCACTACCACATTGGTACTGGGATTTATCAAAGCGTTGACATCCAGAACCTCAACCAAGTCACCACTCTTTTTATCTTTCATGTACATGATGCACTCCTTATATTAAAGGCTACTGAGCCACTTTCATCATAGACCCGCGCTCCACTATTGAACAATCGCCGCCAAGCGAAGTCATAAAATTACAATCAAGTTGGTGGCTACTGAACCGATAACAACTCTTGACAGTGATGCCATTGGAAACATGAGGATAGAGGCAATAATGAACAGACTTCAGCAGTTACAACAACTTGGCCAGAGCATCTGGTACGACAACATTCAGCGCAGCATGCTCGGCAACGAGGGTGAATTGGCGCGGATGATCCGCGAAGATGGGCTGGCGGGTGTCACTTCCAACCCTACCATCTTCGAAAAAGCGATTGGCGGCAGCAACGACTACGACGCCAGCCTGCGCCAGCTGTTGCAGAAAAATAGCCAACTCAACAGCCGCGAACTCTTTTTCACCCTGGCGATTGAGGATATTCAGCAGGCCGCCGACCTGCTTCTGCCGGTCTATAAACAGACCAACTGCCATGATGGTTATGTCAGCCTTGAGGTCTCGCCCGATCTTGCCTACAACACCGAAGGGACTATCGCCGAGGCCAAAGATCTGGCCCATCGCGTCAACCGCCCCAACCTGATGATCAAGGTGCCCGCCACCCGCGAGGGGGTGCCCGCCGTGGAGGCGCTAACAGCGGCAGGTATTAGCATCAATGCCACCCTGCTGTTCTCGATGGAGCGTTACGCCGAAGTGGCACAAGCCTACATCCGTGGTCTGCGCCAGCGCCAGCAGCAGCGTCTGCCGGTGGACCGCATCGCCTCGGTGGCAAGCTTTTTTATCAGCCGTGTGGATGTGCTGCTCGATAAACTGCTGGATGAGAAACTAGCCGCAGGTGGCAACCCTGAACTCAAAGCGCTCAAGGGGCAAATCGCCATCGCCAACGCCAAGGCCTCCTACTTGGTCTATCAGCGCCTCTATGGCGAAGGCTTTACCGATCTCGCCAACATCGGAGCTCAGCCACAACGACTATTGTGGGCCAGCACCGGGGTAAAAGATCCAGACTACAGCGATGTGCTCTATCTCGACCAGCTGATCGGCCGTGAGACCGTCAACACCGTACCACCCGCCACCTACAAGGCCTTCCTCGATCATGGCACCGCCGCTATAACGCTGGAAAATGGAATCAAGGAGGCACCCGCGCTACTGGCGAAATTGGCCGACGCCGGTATCGATCTAGCCGCCGCCGCCCAGCAGCTGGAAGATGAAGGGGTAAAATCCTTCGACAAATCATTCCAGACACTGCTCGCCGCCATCGACGGCAAGGCGCGCCGTCTGGCCGCCTAAGTCGGCAATCTCGCCCCTCCTTCAGGGAGGGGGATTTTCTTGCAACTCCAATCAGCTTTGACGATTCAGCTAGAATGGCGTTTTATCATCAAGCGAATCACACATGCCCCACTGGACAGCCATCGCCCAGCACATCAGCACCACGACCGGCCAACCGTTTCGCTGCCAGCAATCACACGGCACAGGCGGCGGCTGCATTAATAAGAGTTACGTAATATCCGGAGATGGCCAGCGTTTTTTCGTCAAACTCAACGGCGCCAGCCCATGCGAAATAAACGAGATGTTTGTGGCCGAAGCAGCCGGGCTCGATGAGATTAGCGCCTCGCAAACCCTCCGCGTACCCAAGGTGATCTGTTATGGCGTCACAGGTCAGCAGAGTTACTTGGTGCTGGAGCATCTTGAATTTGGCCGTGGCACACCGCGAAGCCATACCCAGCTGGGGCACAATCTGGCGCGCATGCACCGCCACAGCGCGCCACATTTTGGCTGGTGGCGCAACAACACCCTCGGCACCACGCTGCAACCAAACCAACAAAATGACAGCTGGACTGAATTTTGGCGCACGCAGCGCCTCGGCCACCAACTGCAACTCGCCGCCGCCAATGGCTACGGCGGCGAGCTGCAATCACTGGGGCAGACGTTACTTGATCGACTGGATGATTTTTTTGTTGGCCACCAACCGGCACCCTCACTGCTGCATGGCGATCTCTGGTCCGGCAACTACGCCATCGCTGCGGATGGCACAGCGCTAATCTTCGACCCCGCGGTTTATTACGGTGATCGTGAAACGGATATCGCCATGACTCGGCTGTTTGGCGGTTTCCCCGCCGAATTTTATCGGGCCTATGAAGATGAGTATCCCCTTGCGCCCAGTTATGAACAGCGTAAACCGCTCTACAACCTCTACCACGTTCTCAACCATCTCAATCTGTTTGGCGGCGGTTATCTGCACCAGTCTATTTCAATGATGGAAAAGTTATTGCGTGGGTAGATTTGCGCACAACCTCAATGACGTTATCACTCATCGCTGGCTTTTTCGTCGAGTGACGTCGAACGTAAAAGTAAGGGGCTGCGCACTTTTTCGCAGCCCGCTTGACTGCCGGGTTAGCGGATTTCATTAGGCACAACCACTGGAAAATTTACTTCATTGATAAATTTACCAAACGCCCAGAGAGACTGATCAACGGCTCGAACGGCTCGCCCGTAGATAGCGGAAAACTGGGCATGGAACGGCAAATACCTCTCAATGTATGCCTCGATTTTTCGTGAGTCGTACTGTGACATTTCTTCTCGAACACCATTTTCAATGAAGGCCATAGCGCGATGCACATGCTGGTCATAAATTGGGAGTCGATTTGGCTGCCAGCAATGAAGCCAAAATATTCTCCACTATCCCTCTGCTGTAAGCAGTTTCACCGCTTGTTGAAGCTCTGTGTACTCTTTATCGTATTTCTCAAACTCAATACCGGTGGTTCCAAGGAAATCTGCCAAGGCTTTCGTTTGAAGCAGGACAATTCCGGGAACAGCACTCAAATGGTGCGCAAGGTCAGCCTTTGTTTGCTTGAATGCAACTGCGTAATAGTCATCAGGGCCGACCACTTCAAGATGCCAATCCTCTAATGACCTAATGTTGTTGTGTGTATCCAGACATAACATATTGTAGACAGAAAGGTATTCGTCTAGCTTGCCAGCAAGTTCGGCGCGACATCGAATATCGATAGGGCCGTGTTTTTCGGCAGCAAGTCGATTTATTTCATCCTGTGTTTCTTTCAGGTCCTCTGCCGGGTTGTGCGATGCACTTACTACTGTAAGAAATGGATTAAATTTAGAGGAAGCCGCCTCCTTAGTCAGTCGGAGTTTCTCTTTAAAAAATGAGGCATGCATGCGTTTGGAATAGTCTGGATATTTCATCAAATTGGCAAGGTCAATATCGGCTTCGAACATGCTTCGTAGAAGGATAGGAATTCCGACGAAAGCGTTCTTCTCTAGAAGAGCCTTGCATCCACTGGCGATCTCAACCAAGCGGGTGTAAAGGCATACGGAGTAGAGTTGTTGAGGATCTTTACGGTTGAACGTCAGCGTCTTAAGGAAGTGCATGGCAAGACCCAGAACGGATTCCAAAGTATCCTCGCATTGCGCTGCAACTTCATCTGTCATTGGCATAGTCTGCTCCTGGCGAACGATTAACTAAGCCGCACCACCACTAGCCCCAGATGAGGAGCGCCTCTCACCAGCGTCGGTTTAAGTGTAGCCTTAGAAGACGAAGCTGACCCCGCAATTATCAGCACAGCATTTTACTATCCCGGCGCACTATCCACCTGCGATCACTCGAAGATGAGCTGCAACAACTTGCCGTGAGTCTTCTCAGCAAGGGTGTTGTATTCGTGCCAGGTGTTGGGGTCAGAGCGGCCGATAGGAATGGTGAAGACCGGTGCCGGAATATCGAGATAATAGATGCGGTCGTCGGAAGGTTCGTCACCCATCAGCACGTAGGCGCCAGGGATTGGTGCACTCTGTTCGACACGAAAGAAGGCGTTACCGATGGTTTCATTGCCACCCATGAAGGGCGCGCCCGTCATGAAACTATCGAGCATCTCGCCCATCGTGCCCTGGAAGGTCTCGGCCTTGCCATCGGCGAACCAGGTAATCGCTGACACTTCTTTGCGAGAGCGGGCCACGATCACCCTTATCAGTGGTACCAGAAAACCGGAGACGCCGTGCATCGAGCCAGTGGCGTCGATCACCAGATGAATGTCTTTGCCGGGGATCGCCTCTAGCCCTTTTACAAACAGGTCAAAATCCTTGCGCCCTTTGGCGTCGCTGAGCCCAACCGACTGCAGCGCCTGCTCTAGCTGTGCCTCGCTGCCCATGCCCTCAAGGTCGCCCAGTTCGCTATAGAGCCGCTGATTATCTTCTTCCATCCCCTCCAACTTCTGCTTCATCTCCGCGGCCTCTTTTTTGAGGCGTGGATGCTCAACCGTCGCCTGGGTTCTGGCGGTGATCAGAATGATGACCAACAGAAAGATGAAGGTCATCAGCATCATCAGCGCCAGATCGGAGAAGCTCTCATGGATGTTGGATTCGGATTTACGGCGTTTTTTTCTCATTGCTACTGCCGTGGCCTGAACAGTTCGTACAATCTGATCCACCACGGCTTGTTGGTCACCGCCAGCATGTGCATCTGCTTGCGTAGGTCCTCGCAATACGCGTGGTGGCGACTGATGATGATCCGCAGTGGCTCTTCACCTTGGGCACCATCGCTATCACCCAAGCGCTTGATCTCATCGCGGAATTCGCTGACCGTTTGGCGCGAGTCCGCAAAGGTCTGCTTCATATGCTGCATGTGGTTGTCGAGCATCCGCAACTCTTCATTCAACAGACGCACATCACGCTCCAGTGTCTGGGCATAATCAGGCGAACAGTAGACCAGACAGATGCGCAACAGATCGTCATGCAGCCCTTCGATACCGTGCAGTGTGAGCTGAGCAAACATGCGCAGCAGTACGCCACCGAGCACGGCACCGAGCAGGGTGGTGTAGAAGGCGGTGCCCATGCCGGCCATGGCGTGGCGCAGACCTAATAGCAGCATCTCTTGGTCTTGACCGAGGGAGTCGAGCGAGCCACTGAGGCCGGTGAGCGTCATCGTCAACCCCATGACGGTGCCGATCAAGCCAAGGGTGATGAGCAGATTGCCGACGACTTCGATGGTGTGGTTGATGCGCTCGTAAACCGCCAACTGGACGTGCAGCAGCGTCTCGATATCGGGTGAACCTTTGCGCTCCACCGTCAATTTTACCGAATGAAAAAAGCGATCCGCCGCACGTTTTGCAGAGTTGATGGTGATGGCATCGAGTCCGCCTTGGCGGGCGCTCGATTCCAAATCCATGCTGCGGACGGCCTCTTTGGTCACCATCAGCGTCACCACAAAACTACCCAACACCCCCAGCAAAAACAGTCCCATAATCAGCCAAGTGATGCCAGTGGGATCAGTCTTCATGAACACCCAAACTTCGGTATCGCTATATAGGCCGAGATAAATGACAAAGGCGGAAATCGCCCAGATGCTCCATAAAAATAAGGTACGGTACGGCTTCACTCCCCAAACTCCTCGTGACTTACCCTAATCAAGTGGAAGATCTCCATCTCCCATTTTTTTTATTCTAAGAGCTTAGCATACCGTTGATATTGGAAAGATAGCTAGGCGCGATCAAGCGTTGGGTAATAGCCGCTCTTTAAATTAGGCCTACAATCGGAAAGAAAGCTTGAAAAATGTGCTATGAAAAAATACGGGGATGGACGTGAAGATGCAGGTGCGAATAGCCTCAGGGCTATTCGCACCTGCATAAATGGTGACTATTTTTTGCCGAACTAAACCTCAATACCGCGGGCCCGCAGCTCCTGCTTAGCCTCCATCGCCAGCAGCGCCATCTCCAGCTCTGCCTCCCAGTCATAGGGGTGAACCGGGTCAGTGATCTCGTAACGGGAAATATTGGCAACGGACTCATCGGCATAGATGCGCACCACCCGATTCTCTTCAAGGCTGGGCGAAAGATCAGGCCACGCTTCTTGCATCAGGTTGGCGGGGCGGCCAATGAACCACTCGTCAACGATGCGGTAATTGTCCGGCAGGTTATCAAAGGCCTTGGCAGTGCCGGTCTGGCGCTCACCGCTGAACTCGTTGGTATGTTCGGTATAGACGTAGATGATCATCTTCGGCTTGAGCTTGACGATATCGGGGGTAAAATTCTGCCCCATCGGCATCCAGGCGGAGAGCACTACATCGACCGCGAAATCGACATCGGCGACCGTGCCTTCACGCAACTCATACACCGCTGGATCGTAGAAATTGGCGATCTGATTCGGCTTCTCTGCCGGATCACGCAAGCCGATCACCTTGGCCCCTTCGTGGGCCAGCAAACTCCCGATGAAGCCATTGCGGGCGTGAATATCAAGGACCAGCGCATCCTCTGCCACGTGACGGATATAGTGGACCAGGGCGCGGTTCTCTTCACGCAGCGGATAGTAGTGGGCGATGGTTGGGCCACTCTGCTGTGGATCCCGATCAGGATTACTAAAGATCAGATTATGCAGCGACAGATTGGCCATGCGCCTGGTGAAGGGCTGATTCTCATCCCAAGCCGGATGTCCCTTCTCCTGAAAGGCGAAAAGGCGATCCATAAGCCCGTCGGTAAAGGACTCCATCTCGCGCAGTTTTGCAAAGCGTTCCGGCATCATGATCGTTTTACCCTACTTGTGATATTGAGGACTAAGCTCATGTACTGCCTCGATAAAGGCCTTGGCGTGCTCTGGATCCACATGCTGGTGAATGCCATGGCCGAGGTTAAATACATGGCCATTGCCACTGCCATAGCTCTCAAGGATGGTGGCCACCTCAGCGCGAATACGCTCAGGCGAGGCATAGAGTGTTGAGGGATCCATGTTGCCTTGCAGCGCCACCTTGTTGCCAACACGACGGCGGGCATCGCCAATATCAATGGTCCAATCCAACCCTAGGGCATCGCAGCCGGTCGCGGCCATATCTTCCAGCCACGGGCCGCCACCCTTGGTGAAGAGGATGACAGGGACTTTACGGCCATCTTTCTCGCGGGTCAGACCAGCGACAATCTGCTGCATGTAACGCAGTGAAAACTCGCGGTAATCACGCGGGGTCAGCACGCCACCCCAGGTGTCGAAGATCTGCACCGCCTGGGCACCCGCCGCAATCTGGGCATTCAGGTAGGAGGTCACCGACTGCGCCACAGTGTCGAGCAGCGTGTGCATCAGGTCAGGGCGGTCAAACATCATGCCTTTAACCTTGGAGTACTCCTTGGTGCCGCAACCTTCAACCATGTAGGTGGCCAGGGTCCAGGGGCTACCGGAGAAGCCGATCAGCGGCACACGGCCATTAAGTTCTTTGCGGATGGTGCGCACGGCATTCATGACGTATTGCAGCTCACCTTCGGGATCGGGCACGAAAAGTCTTTTAACATCGGCCTCGGTACGGACCGGCTTGTCGAAGACCGGGCCTTCGCCCTGCGCAAAACGTAACCCCAAGCCCATGGCGTCGGGAATGGTAAGGATGTCAGAGAAAAGAATCGCGGCGTCGAGCGGGAAGCGCTCCAACGGTTGGATGGTCACTTCACAGGCCAGCTCGGCGTTCTTGCACAGATCCATGAAGCTGCCGGCCTTTTCACGGGTGGCACGGTACTCGGGCAGATAACGGCCCGCCTGGCGCATCATCCACACCGGGGTGTAATCAACCGGCTCTCTCAGCAGAGCACGCAAGAAACGGTCATTCTTCAATTCGCTCATAATCCCCATCCCAATCCAATGTAGGGTGGGCACGCTTTTTGTGCCCACCAAGCGTCACAACGCGACACAATAAATTTTTAATTCTCTAAACTTCGAGGTAGTCCAGAATACCTTCAGCGGCGTTGCGCCCTTCGAAGACCGCAGTCACCACCAGATCCGAACCACGCACCATATCCCCACCAGCAAAAACCTTGGTGTTGCTGGTCTGGAATTTGTACTGGCTATTGGCCGGTGCTTTGACACGGCCACGCTCGTCGATGGCGATGTCGTAGTTGGCAAACCATGGCGCTGGGCTGGGCTGGAAGCCGAAGGCGATGATCACCCGGTCGCACGGCACAATCTCTTCGGAACCAGGAATCACCTCCGGGCTGCGGCGGCCGCGGGCATCGGGCGCACCGAGACGGGTGGTCACCAGCTTGAGCCCTTCGACCTTACCATTGCCAACGATCTCGATGGGCTGACGATTCCAAAGAAACTCGATCCCCTCCTCTTTGGCGTTGGCCACCTCTTTTTTGGAACCCGGCATGTTGGCCTCGTCGCGGCGGTAGGCACAAGAGACCGAGGTGGCACCCTGACGAATCGCAGTGCGATTACAGTCCATGGCAGTGTCACCACCGCCTAGCACGATCACCCGCTGCCCCTGCATATCGACGAAACCATGTTCATCCTGCGGGTAGTCAAGGCAGTTATTGACGTTGGAGATCAGGAACGGCAACGCTTCATGAACGCCGGGCAGTTCTTCACCGGGGAAACCACCTTTCATAGAGGTATAGGTGCCCATGCCAAGGAAGACGGCATCGTATTCATCCACCAGCTTCTGAAAATCAACATCTTTGCCAATCTCGGTGTTGAGCACAAACTCGATGCCCATGCCTTCCATGATCTGGCGACGGCGTCTGACCACCTCTTTTTCAAGCTTGAATTCGGGGATGCCGAAGGTGAGCAGACCTCCGATCTCGGGGTTGCGGTCATAGACCACCGCCTTGACGCCGTTGCGCGTCAGCACATCAGCACAACCAAGACCGGCAGGGCCGGCACCGATAATGGCGACTTTTTTGCCGGTGGGTTTCACCTGTGACATATCCGGGCGCCAGCCCATTTCAAAGGCGGTATCGGAGATGTATTTTTCGACCGAACCGATGGTGACTGCGCCAAACCCCTCATTGAGGGTACAGGCCCCTTCGCAGAGACGGTCTTGCGGGCAGACGCGGCCACAGATCTCCGGCAGGGAGTTGGTCTGATGTGACAACTCGGCCGCCTCTTCAATCCTGCCTTCGGCCACTAGCTTGAGCCAATCGGGGATATAGTTATGCACCGGGCATTTCCATTCGCAGTAGGGATTGCCGCAGCCGATACAACGCTCGGACTGCTCCGCCGCCTGTTCCTGATCTAACTCAGCGTAGATCTCACGGTACTCTTTTTTGCGCACGTCAGCCGCCGTCTTGGCCCCATCGCGACGCGCTATCTGGATGAATTGAAACGTGTTAGCCATAATCTTCAACACTTATCCACTGTTCGTTAATTCAATAAACCTAACCGGCCCGACCTAACCCATTTAAACTAGGCCGGCCGCTGCAAGTCGCTCAGCAGCGAGGCGATGCTCGCCGCCTTCGGTTTAACCAGCCAAAACTTGCCGACCACGTGCTTAAAGTTGCCGAGCAACTCTTGACCACGGGCACTACCGGTCTCGGCGACATACTCCTCGATCACACTGCGCAGATGGTTGCGGTGAGCGGCCATCGACTCAGTGCTGACACGATGAATGTCGATCAGTTCATGGTTGTAACGGTCAACAAAGCTATTTTGCTCGTCGAGCACATAGGCAAAACCACCGGTCATGCCCGCGCCGAAGTTGACGCCGGTCTGGCCAAGTACAGTGATCAGACCGCCAGTCATGTACTCAGCACCGTGATCACCGATCCCCTCAACCACCGCCGCCGCACCGGAGTTACGCACACCAAAGCGCTCACCGGCCAGACCAGCCGCGAAGAGCTTGCCGCCGGTGGCGCCGTAGAGGCAGGTATTGCCAATGATGGTGGCCTCGTGGCTCTTGAAACCACTGTTTTTATGCGGATAGATCACCAGCTTGCCACCGGCCATGCCCTTGCCGACGTAGTCGTTGGCATCGCCTTCCAGATACATATTCAGGCCGCCAGCATTCCAGACCCCAAACGACTGACCGGCGGTACCGTTCAGGCGCAAGGTGATGGGGGCGTCGGACATGCCGAGGTTGCCGTGACGTACCGCGATCTCACCCGAGAGGCGGGCGCCGATGGAGCGGTCGGTATTTCTGACGCTATAGCTGAACTCGCCACCCAATTTGCCTTCGATGGCAGCCAAGGTGTCCTTGACCATCTGCTCAGCCAACACGCCCTTGTCGAACGGCGCATTGCGCGGCGCGACGCAGAACTGCGGCTTGCTGCTGTCACCGGCATAGAGAATCGGCGATAGATCAAGGCGCTGCTGCTTAGCAGTGGTCCCGGCAATCGCCTGCATCAGGTCAACACGACCGATCAGCTCCTGCATGGAACGGACACCGAGGCTGGCCATCAGGCGACGGGTCTCTTCAGCGATGAAACGGAAATAGTTCATCACCATCTCGACGTCACCTTTGTAGTGATCCCGACGCAGCACTTTGTCCTGAGTCGCGATGCCGGTGGCGCAGTTATTCAGATGGCAGATGCGCAGGTATTTGCAACCCATGGCGACCATCGGCCCGGTACCAAAACCAAAACTCTCGGCACCAAGAATGGCGGCCTTGACCACATCAAGGCCGGTCTTGAGACCACCATCGGTCTGGAGACGAACCTTGTCGCGCAGGTTATTGGCGCGCAGGGTCTGGTGGGTCTCGGTCAACCCCAGCTCCCACGGACCACCGGCATATTTGACGGAGGTCAACGGCGATGCGCCGGTACCACCATCAAAACCGGCGATAGTGATCAAGTCGGCGTAAGCCTTGGCGACGCCAGCAGCGATAGTGCCAACACCGGCCTCGGCGACCAGCTTGACGGAGACCAGCGCCGCCGGATTGACCTGTTTGAGGTCATAGATCAGCTGGGCCAGATCTTCAATCGAGTAGATGTCGTGGTGCGGCGGCGGCGAGATCAGGCCGACACCGGGCTTGCAGTAACGCAGCTCGGCGATCAGTTCGTTGACTTTGTTGCCGGGCAGCTGGCCGCCCTCACCGGGCTTGGCGCCCTGAGCGACCTTAATCTGCAACACCTCGGCGCTACGTAAATAGGCCGGGGTGACGCCGAAACGGCCTGAGGCAACCTGCTTGATCTTGGAACGTTTGATGGTGCCGTAGCGTTTTGGATCTTCACCGCCCTCACCCGAGTTAGAGCGGGCACCCAGGGTGTTCATCGCCTCGGCCAAGGTCTCATGGGCCTCGGGCGAAAGGGCACCGAGGGACATGGCGGCAGAGTCAAAACGCGTGAAGATTGACTCGGCGGGTTCAACCTCATCGAGCGGGATCGGCTGCACATCGTCACGGAACTTGAACATGTCACGCAGTGATAGCGGCGCGCGGCCATTGACCAATGCCGCATGCGCGGCCCAGTCGTCATAGTTGCCAGAACGCACGGCCTTCTGCAAGGTGGTGACGACGTCCGGGTTGTAAGCATGATCTTCACCACCATGCACATACTTGAACAGGCCACCTTGTGAGGTCTGTTTGCGGGCATTCCACGCCAGTTTGTGGAGCTGCACCTGATCCGTCTCCAGCTCTTCGAAACCCGCGCCCTGAATACGGGAGGTGGTGCCTTTGAAGCAGAGGTCGATCACCTCGCGGCCCAAGCCAATAGCCTCAAATAGCTGCGAGCCACGATAGCTGCCGATGGTCGAGATACCCATCTTGGAGATGATCTTGTAGAGCCCTTTGCCAATCCCCTTACGGTAGTTCTCTTCCACCTTGATCACATCGACACCCGTGACGGCGCCCTGCTTGACCATGTCGCAGAGGCACTCATAGGCGAGGTAGGGATA
>JAYUTP010000191.1:0-2197 GCA_043755075.1 Tenderia sp. (SeqCode) | reverse complement strand
GATAGACCTTCTGCGTGCGGTGCGGAATGGTGGTGCCATCCGTGTAGTTCGTGGTGTCATCCTGGGGCGGGCCAAACGACCAGACATAAGCCATCGGTTTATCCTCTGAGGTGAACCGCGTCAGGTTTCATCAGTTCAGGTTTAGCCAGTGCTTTAATGCGTTGCGCAAGTTCTGCCAGGCAAAGACCATGAACATCCACAACGCCGACAGCACAAACAAAATCCCGCCGAAAAAACTTTTGTACTTGTTGTAATCGACTTCAAGATTGTTCAGACGCTGTTCGATCAGTGCGGTTTGCTGCATGTGGGCATCCATCTTTTCCAGTACCGCATCAATCCGCTCGATGAGAACGCCAATCTGCACTTCGGTATTACGCTGGGATGCGGGCATGCAGTGGAGTCTCCCGGTGATATTTTGGATGGGTTTGACAGATGCCTGAACAGGCATACAATAGGCATATGAAACGAACAAGCCTGTTTTTACCGAACTCCCAGATCAGTGCCCTGAAGGCTCTTGCTAAGGGGATGAGATCTAAGGGGATGAATGTTTATTTCGCCGGGCTTGTACGTGAGGCCATCGCTCAGTATTTGGACAGGAGACCGAAGCCATGAAGAGAACCATGCTGGTTGTGAAACGGAGTGCGCTGGTTGTGCTGTGCCTCGTGCTAATTCTGGGATGCACCACCGAGGAAGGTCGAGTTCTAAATCAAAGTAGTATTGCGCTGTACAACAACTCGGACGCTGCTGGTCGGTAAGGTCACCGCCGTTCCTGTGATGGCGACAGATGTTGCCCCAGCCGAAGTCATAAAACCCGCCGTCGTACAGCGGAAATTGAAAGTTGCAGTCGTCTCGTTAGTGAAAACGGCGGTAATCCCGGAAAAAGCGACAATTGCCTGCGACGAGCTACTTGAATCTTCCGAAAAAGGACAAATAGCAGTCCCGTTAGTACGAACTACGATTTTATAAGAAAAGTCAGCGGCGTTTCTGTTTCCTGACACTGAATAGTTGATGGTGACTAAGTCCCCAAGCTCAAGTCTTAACCCTTCTGGATTTGACCCAGTGAAAGACGCGGTTACCAGGACTGAAGCGTTGCTAAAATTGGTAACGGTCAGGGGTCTGAAATTTACAAGTTGCGGGAATCCAAAAGTTCCACTACTCATCAGTAATTACCAGACACGGCATAAACATGATAACCAGCCGCGACCGTGGTTCCGATGGTCACGTTGATCTTGTGGTACGGCGGCACCACGATGTCGAGCGGCATTTCAGTTCCCGCCATGGCGGCAACCTCCGACAGCGTTGAGATGGCCAGTGTGGCATCGTCGAGGTAAGTGTTATTGGCAGGGGTTGCACTGGTTTGGCCGTTGTTGAGAAACGCACGGGCAGCAGTCGCTACGTTTGACCCTATCGGCTGGAACACCAGCTTCGAGATTCGCGAGCCGTTGATGGGATCTGCCACGATGGTTCCGGTGGCGGGCGTGCTCAACCCCGCCGACACGGCATAGGTAAATGCCCTGGCGCCGGTTACCGTGATTGTTTTCACGCCGTTGTATCCGGCTTCTGCCGCACCAGTAATCAGGATCTCCTCACCATTTAAGTAATTGTGCGGGTCGGTCGTGGCGGCACTGGCGGTCGTGCCGCTAGAAGTCAAGCTGGTCAGCGAGCGTTGCGGATCAAACACGGTAACGACCGTGCCAGTTCCGTCCTTCGCGGTGTTCGCTGTTAGGATGGTCTTTCCGGTGTTAAAGACCCCGTTCTTGGTAAAGACTGGATTGGTGTTTGCAGTAGTGGGCATGGGTCGTCCTTACGTGAAGTTGTTGAACAAATAGAGCTTGTTGCCAACGCTCCGGAGGTCCACGGTCTGCCACACCGGACCAAGCGCGTCGTAACCAAGCACCTGACCGCTGATACCAGACCCAATCTCCAGCAACGGATTAAAGAAAATATCGAACCCCGTCACCCCGTTGTTGACGATGATGTTCACGGATTGTTTGGGCGGTAGCGTTAACCCGCTGAGTACGTTGTTCAGGGTGTCGCCCGACGTGCCACGCGACACAACAATCGACGTGCTGGCCAGGTTCTTGAGATTGATCCACCAGCCCGAGCCGGCACTGATGGCCGTCGGCAAGGTGACGCCCACCGTGGTCGTGATCCACTTTCCGTTATGGGTCGCGTCGAGCGTGGTCGGCGTGGTGAT
>JAYUTP010000190.1:0-5551 GCA_043755075.1 Tenderia sp. (SeqCode) | reverse complement strand
CGGCTTTGTTGCCGCCATGATGACCATTGGTGCAATCAATCGTTTCTACATCATACCTGCGCTAGTTAATGCACAAAGTGGCGCATCACAGCGGCTATTGCGACTACTTTATGTCGATGCGGTACTGTTCACAGCGGTGGTCAGTTGCGCGGCGGCACTGGCGATGCAGAGCCCCTACCCGTAAAACACCACGCCAGCAATATTCCAGACAACGCCAACGTCCACACCACCACTGCCCCCGATGGCAGATCAAACACAGCGGAGAGTGTCAGACCAATGGCATAACCGAGCACACCAACGCTGTATCCCACAATCAACTGACGACGCGGCGATAACGAACGGCTAGCCAGCGCCGGAATGATCAGACTGGCGAAGACAAGATAGATGCCCACCAACTGCACTGATGCCGTCACCACTACGGCAAACATTGCATAAAAACCGAGAACACCGACTCTTTCACGCACACCGAACCAGAGCGCCAGCACCACTGCTGTCAACAGCGCTACGGGCAGCAGCTGATCGTAGCTGACCCACAATATCTGCCCGACCAGAAGCTCCTTCAGCTGTTCGCCACCTTGCGGGTTATTGGCCAACAACAACATCCCGGCACTGGCGGCCAATACAAACAATACGCCGATCAATGCCTCTTGAATCTCTGGCCAATGTTTCTCGGTAAAGGTGAGCAGCAAAGCTCCCAGCAATGCGGCACTGACAGCGGCAAGCTGAACAGCATAACCATAAGGTTCCAATCCGAGGGCATCTGCAACGATCACCCCCAGCCCTGCAATCTGGGCGATGGCGAGGTCGATAAAAACAATGCCGCGCGCCAGCACCTGCTGCCCCATCGGCACATGGCTGACCAGCACCAGCAGCCCGGCGCAAAACGCCGGGCCGAGGATGCTGAGGTCGACTCCTTCAAGGTTCATTTTAGCGCCGCTAGCAGCCGCGCCACGGTGTCGTCGAAGAGGCTGAAGAGATCCTTGGCCTGATCGGACCCGCCGACCGTGCCGGGGAGAAGGACCTCAGGGATTTTCGTCCGTTCGCTCAACCACGCAGAGGGACGCTCACTGTTATAGGGCCCACGCAGAATCATCCTGGCCGGTTGGTTTTGCAGCAGCGTCTGCATGCTCACGAGATGGGCGCTGGTGGGTGGCACACCCGGTTTCGGCTCAAGCTGCGCCACCGTATTCAGCCCCAGCCAGTGATCGAGATAGAGAAAATAGCTGTGATGAGACACCACTACGACACCCTGCAGTGGTGCTGCCGCCCGCTCCCAACGCTCTATCGCCGCCTGCCAGCGAGTTGAAAAATCGCGGTAGCGGCTTTGATAAAACGCCGCATTGGCCGGGTCGATATCGGCCAGCCGCTGCGCCAATGCCGTGGCAATACGCGCGATGTTGCGTGGGTCGGTGTGGATGTGCGGATTGCCCGCCGCATGGACATCACCGGCGGCGCGGTCAAGTACTACAGGAACACCGAGCTTCTGCACATAATCGGCGGCCTCGAAATAACCGGGACTACTGGGCTGCACGGCGCCATTGCCCGCTTGCCGCAGCACCAGTGGCAACCATGCGGACTCCAGCTCCGCGCCGGTGCAGACCACCAGATTGGCGCGCCGTACCTGCACCAACAGACTCGGCTTGGCCTGGATCTGATGCGGATCCTGCTTGGCGGTGGTGGCGACGTAGATCGAAACACGATCACCGCCCAACGCCTGCGCCAGCGCCCCCCACTCAGGCTCACAGGCGAAAATATTGAGCGCGGCTGTATTGGCTGAAGCAGATGAAGCAACCGAGAAGAACGATGCCGCCATCATGGAAACTGAAATTAAAAATTTGTTCATGTTGAATGCTCCTTTAAATTAGAACTGATGGGCGCCGTGAGCACCCAGGCTCATCTGGTACTGGAGGAAGAGCTGGTTATCGCTCACATCCTGGCGTGACTCGTCACGGGCGTACTGCAAACGAATGCGACTGAACTCACTCGGGCTGTAATCGACCATCACACTGCGCTTCGCTGGATTAAAATCGCGCTGCGCCAGCATGGCGTTGTTGGCGCCGTAATCCACCGTGCCCGCATCGAGCCGCTCGGCACGCAGACCAACATGCCAGCGGGGCATGAACTGGTAGATCCCCTGCACATACACGCCCGACTGCCTGGCGCTGAATGGCGCCGTGTTCTCCACGCCTCCCACGTCATAGGCGAGATCGCCGCGCTCATCACGCAGCAGATACTCCGCCTGCAACTTGAAGTTACCAGGGACCTTATTGCCGTTGGGCGCGTAGCTCCAGACAACGTCCGCGATCCAGAGCTTGCTTGTACCGCTGAAGCGGTTAATCACCTTGGCATCGGCAAGATCAATGTCAGCCACTTCACGCCCCTCGGGTGATGTGCTCAACAACGAGATCCCGGCAAGCCAGCTGCTCGCTCCGGCATCACCACCAAGCTTGGCGAAGAGCGTCGCCGCGCCACTGCCATTTTTGTCGCGCTCGCTGGCGGGAAACCCCGCACCGCGTAACGCCTCGGCACCGAGTTCAAAAAATATTTCGGTGGGCGCCAGCCACTTCATCTGCACACCGTCATCACCATATCTGCCACCCAGCAGCGCCTGATAGGCGAGCGGCGCATCGACAAAATCCCAGACGTGGGCATGACGGGCGTTGTTATAACCGATACCAGAGAGGAACCGCCCCGCCTTGAGACTGAAGCCATTGGAGAGTGCGATGGTCTGGATGTACCCCTCCTCCACCTCCGCCCCACCCTCCGGCGTCAATGCCAGCACAAAGTTGCCATAGAGATAAGGGTCGATATTGGAAGAGATGACCAGCTCGCTCTCGCCCAGATTGAGACCACGACTGCCCGGCCCGATCTCGCTATCTTCCGGCAGGGCGAAACCGCTGATGTGATACCCCTCCGGTGATTGGGAGAGGTTGGTATAGATGCCAGACAGAATCAGCGCGATCGCTGGATTGAAAGCGTTCCGCGATGAGGCCACAGTCTTCACTGGCGCTGCTGTTTCAAGAATCTGCAAGCGCTGTTCCAACGTTTGCAAACGTTGATCACTATCAGCCATCTCAGCCGCCAGCACTGAACCAGAAAATAGCGCAGCAGTCGCCGTACTCAAGATGTAACGAAACATAAATACTCCTTCGCAAGAATAAATTGAACCGGATCATATCCGGCCATCACCGCAGCAACAGCCGCAACGATCTATAAAAAAATTAAATTGGATTAAAGCGAAGGAGAGATAGGAGGAGCGCGAGCGCGGTAGAGGCTATCAGCAATTAAAATCAGTGGTCGTTCAATGAGGTGGAGCTCGACACTGCTATCAGCACGCGGCAGCAGCAGAGAAAAAGTCCCGACAGCGGCATGCGTCAGCGGGGTGGCATGGAGGCAGACTGAACAGCTGGCGCCTTCTTTATGGACAGAAAAGTCATACTCGTGGGCAAACAGGGTCGCCTGCCCCAACAGCAGCAACAGTACCAGCACTAGGCTAGAAACGCGCCGCATGACATCCCTCGTAATAACAGAAACGAACCGGAATCATTGCAAACACGCCACCAGACTCTTACCCAAACCACGCATCAGTTTGAAATAGAGTTCCGGCCCCGCTTGCTGGGCACTGCCAAGAGGATCAAGCACGCCACTCTTCACACCACTCCCGGCAATGATGGCCTGCGCCGTCGCCGCCGGAAACTGCGGTTCGCTGAAGAGGCAACGCACCTGCCGCTGCCGGATCATACTACTGAGTTCACGCAGCCGCTTGGCCCCCGGTTTATGTTCCGGATCGACACTGATAGCCCCGGCGGCATGCAGATTAAAGCGGGCCTCAAAATAGTGATAACCGTCATGGAAGACCAGATAGGGAACATTGCGCACCGGCGCGAGCATGGTTTCAAGATCGTGCGCCAACTTATCCAGCTGTTGCAACATTCCTTCACTGTTGCGACGATACTGCGCGGCATGGGGCGGATCAATCTCGCTCAGCGCAGTTGCCACCGCCGTGACAATCACCTTGGCATTATCAGGGTCGAGCCAGAGGTGGCCATCGACATTCTCCTGATGATGATCATGCTGACGCCCCGCCTCTTCCGCATCCCATACACCGCCGCCACGGCTCGGCAAAAGTGTGATGCCCGGCAGCGCCACCAATTTGATTACACGTGAACCTTTGCCAATCGAACGCAAGGTGCGCGGCATAAAACTCTCCACCCCCTCGCCATTCCAGATGATCAGATCGGCACGCTGCAAAACGCTCATTTGCGATGGTTTAAGCAGGTAGCTATGAGGGGAAGCGGCCCCCTTCACCAACAACTCCGGCTCCGCCACGCCCGCCATCACCCCCGCCACCAGCGAGTGAATGGGCGCAATGCTGACCACCACACGCGGCACATCAGCGGCATGCAATGGCAGAGAAAAAAGCAACGTTAGCAAGAGGATGAGGCGTAGAAACATGGAAATCGGAGATCCTTGAATTATTGTTATAGTATAACAATTACAGCCATCGGTATACTCCCGCACCATGAATGAAATCATCGACCACAGCTTTACCCCGCACGACCACCGCCGCTGCATCAAAGCTGCCGTGGCGGAGGCAATACGCATCTGCGCCGAACGCAATGGCCGTCTGACGGAGCAACGCAAGCGGGTGCTGGAGCTGGTCTGGAGCAGCCATCAGCCCATCGGCGCCTACGCCATTCTCGAACAGCTGCGGGCCGAAGGATTCAACGGCGCGCCACCCACGGTCTATCGCGCATTGGAGTTTCTGCTCGAACATAAATTGATCCATCGCATCGAGAGCCTCAATGCCTACACTGGCTGCACCCACCCCGGCGACGAACACACCGGCCAGTTTCTGATCTGTTCCCACTGCCATAAGGTGGCGGAGCTGGATGATCCCAAGGTCAGTCGCGCCATCGCCAGCACTACCGCGAGTATTGGCTTTACCGCCGACCATCACATCATCGAAATTCGCGGCCTCTGCTCACAATGCCAGGGGCATGACCATGCCGAATAATCATGAGGTGTTGCTGGAAGCGCGTGGCCTCAGCCTTTCACTACAAGAAAAATTGATTTTAGATCGTGTCGATCTCACCGTGCGCCGTGGCGAGATCGTCACCCTCATTGGTCCCAACGGCGCGGGTAAATCAACGCTGGTGCGCGTGGTGCTAGGCCTGATGAAACAGAACCAGGGCAGCGTCAACATCACCCCTGGCACACGCATCGGTTACATGCCACAGCGCCTCACTATTGATCCGGTGCTGCCACTCACCGTACATCGTTTTCTCACCCTCGGCAGCCGCAATCCCGAGAGCAAACTACTCGACGTGTTGAACGAAACCGGTGCCGCCCATCTGCTCAAATCACCGATGCAAACACTCTCCGGTGGCGAGACCCAACGGGTGCTGCTGGCGCGCGCCATGCTACGCGATCCCGATCTGCTGATACTCGACGAGCCAGTACAAGGGGTGGATGTCAACGGCCAGGAGGAGCTCTATCGCCTCATCAGCAACATCCGCAAACGTCATAAGTGCGGCATCCTGATGATCTC
>JAYUTP010000189.1:0-3137 GCA_043755075.1 Tenderia sp. (SeqCode) | reverse complement strand
CGGAAAAACCAACAGCGACGACGACTACACCGGTATTCAGGCCAGTGCCACGGTCGGCGGAAATCCAGTAGTGGTCGATGTCACGCGCAGTGTGCCGGCATACACGTCCAGCGCTGCCCTCAAGGCCAACCTGAATCTGTATGCTGGCGGGTTAACGCGCGCGCGGGTGACCGAGGCCAAAGGCGGAGTATTGGTCGCTGTCGCCGATCGAGATCAGCGGCGGCGCGAGATCATCCTCGATATCATCCGCACTTACTGGTCGGTAAAAAAGACGCAACTACGCGTCGCCGTCAGCAATGAGTCCACAAGCTTGGCGCAGCGTGAAGTGACGCTGGCAGATGCCAAAGTTGGCCTCGGTAAGGGATCACACCTCGCTCTTACTGAGAAAAAACTCGTATTGTTGCAAAAGCAGGTCGACCAAAAAAAATCCGAACTTGATAAGCGTGATGCCTACCGTCGTTATCTGACAGCACTCGGCCACGACGTGCATTCTCAGAAAATGGCAGGACCGGCACAGACGTTGACAGACAACCCCGACAACCTGGAGATGCAAACATTGTTGGTGGCGTATGTTCCTGATCAGTCTTCGGAATTGCTGAAGGCACAGGCCACGCTACGCATGGCGCGCGCACGTAAACGTGCCGCCCGCTCGGAATATTTCGCCAGAGTGGATGTGTTTGCACGCTACCAGGACGTCGGTCGCGATGACGAAAGCCTGTCCGGCTCATTCGACGATTGGCATCATGCAGAGACGGCGGTGGGATTGGGAATCAGCTGGAAGTTATTCAACGGCCTACAGACGCATTACCGAGTGGCACAGGCAGCCGATGAAGTTAGCCGTGCCACGTTGGCGTTGGAACAAGTACGTCAGGACTATGCGGCGGCTGCAAACGATCGGGACAATGTCATCGAGCGACTGACTCAGGATGTAGATTTGGCGCAACGACAAGTTGAGATCAGTCGTGAAAAAGAGAGCATTGCGCATGAAGGCGTGCAGGCCGGCCGGGTATCGACGCTCGATTACGCAGCCGCAAAGTTGGCCACCCGCGAGGCCGAGGCAAAAGTAGAGGCGGCGAACATCGATCTTGTCTCCGCCCGCATGGAGCAGTTTCTGCTTTCGGCTCGCAATATGTCGACGGCGATGTTGTCACCTTAAAGTCCTGTCGAGGAAATTAATAACTATCGGGTATAGCCTGCCCTTCAGGGGTTGTTGAGGAAACCACTAAATAGTGCGTAGCACCACGCATCCTTTATTCGTAGGGTGTGGCCCTGCCTCATCAAGTTTCCGGTATTGAGAGATGGTAGGGCAGGGCCACACCCTACAGGAATGCGTACTATTTGGCGGGATGATCAATATGCCCGGTTGATGAGATAGTCATATTCGGTGTAGGCAAGATGCTCAGAAGCGCGCACCGAAGCCCGCATGCACGTCCACCACACTCGCGCGAGATACCAGCGGACTGTCGGTAATCCCTGCCCCCAGACGTGTGTAGTTGATGCCTGCCACGAGCATCCATTGTTGTGACATTCGATAGGTTCCCGTGAAGCCTAGACGTGTATTGATGGTGCCTTCGCCGGAGTACGCTGGCCGGTTGGGAGTAGCCTCAGCAACCGCGACTTCGTAGTAGTAGTCAACCAAATCCCTATTCAGCCAATCCAACGTCAATCTTGGCGCAATCTGCCAGCGCGAACTTAACGCGATGAGGCGTGACAAGCGCAAGGAAACAGATCGCCCCTGAGAGCGGTCGCTCAGGTCAGTGAAGTATCCAAAGCCGATATGCAGGGGTTTGGTGTGCCACAGAATATTCACTCCGCCCTCGACAGAATTGTCGCGGTCCGCCATTCCGGTCAGAATCGGATCGTCCCCCGCGTCCCAGCCGCGCCGCAGACGCACAGCTAATCCAAGACGCGGGCCGGACGTTAGGGCAGGTGTCAGCCACCATCCTCCGCTTAAACCGCTCCAGTATAAGGTGTCGCGATAATTCAACATCACCAGCGGCAGAATATTGGACGCGCGACCCGTGCCAATCTCGCGCTGGCGCAGTGTTGCCATCACACCCAGCAATCCGTGCAAGCCGGTTGCAGGCGCGCCTTCGGTCAACAGACCGGTATCGCTTACAAAATCGTCCATCAATATAAACTCTCCTGCCAAGCAGCTAGGGCCGGCCAGAATCATCCACAGTGCGCAAAGCCGCCGTATAACGCTCTTTTTATTAAAAGGGTTCATTTTTTCCACTCGTAGCGATCGCTTGGGATTGTCCTTTACAAGACCGACAAATTTTGACGTACCCGCTCAAGGACAGTCAGATTGCTGTGAGCGCTCGGCACGAATTTTCAGTGCCTTACTGATCACGGCCTTCTGCCCGGAACTAAATCCAGCATAGAGTTTAAGCCAGCGGTCTTGAAGTAGTAGCCCTGCTTCGGTATGCCGGTCGCGAACTTGTTTTGCTTTACGTGCTAGTCCCGAAAGATCCGGTTCGGCGGTATCGAGCGTTTGGTCCATGGCCTGTCGTAATTGCTGGATATCTTGCGCACGTTGCTTACGTAGTAGCACGAACTCTTCATGCACCTGTTTCCAGATGTGGTCCTGCTGGCTGTTGAGTTTCAGCTCCGCGCGTACCCGAGTTCCATGCACGGCGAGTGGGCCCAGCAACCAATCGTCCTGCGCGCGCGCCGTCGAGGACTGCGCAAGAATCAAGATAAGTAGAAATATGGATCGATGCATTTTTTTCTCCAAATACTTGTTATCATTTCGTGGACGAAAATTATTATGGGTTAATGTGGTAAAGGGGATGATTTCTCGTTTAAGCCTTCCGCATTACTTAAATTAATATCTCCGCAGTACTACGCCATGAATAAAATTTTTGCGCGCGCAACTATTCCAGAAATATACAGTTAGTTTTATTCAAAGTTAGTTATCGAGCATGGTGATGTGGCCATGCTCGACACTGCGCACAGGCAGAACGGAATGGGGAAGATCAGTTCCCGATAGATAGACTGCTGTGCAATCTGCGCCTTCAGCGACCATCGCCCCCACATATCCCGGGGCAGGAGTAAATGTCTGTATTGACCATCGCTGCGCATCGTTCTCAGTTGCTAATACTGATCGGGCTTTGTGCAGCCCTATGTTCACTTGG
>JAYUTP010000188.1:0-5280 GCA_043755075.1 Tenderia sp. (SeqCode) | reverse complement strand
GCCAGCGCCAACGGTTAATGCGCATTCACCTCATCGCCGTCGGTCACAAAATGACCGACTGGGTCAAAAAGGGCTACGAGGAGTACGCCAAGCGCCTGCCGCACGGTTGTAGTTTGCATCTTATTGAAATTACGCCGGGCCATCGTAGCAAGAGTAGTGATCCAAAACGCGCCATCGAAGAGGAGAGTCACAAGGTTCTCGGCGCAATCCCACCAAACTGTCGTGTAGTTGCGTTGGATGAGCGCGGCAAACAGTGGACGACGCTACAACTCGCCTCACAATTGGAAGAGTGGATGCAGGATGGGCGCGATATTGCACTGCTGGTGGGTGGGCCGGATGGTCTCTCGGCAGAGTGCAAGCAGCGCGCCGATCAGCACTGGTCGCTTTCCAATCTCACCCTGCCGCATCCGTTGGTGCGAGTGTTTCTTGCGGAACAGTTTTATCGCGCCTGGAGTGTCACTCAGGGACATCCCTATCATCGAGAATAGTTTTTTTGAAAAAATTCTCGACGCTGTTGTAATAAATTCACTAAGTCAGCTCAAAGCTTTTAGTTGTTCAGAGTTCATCTTTGGTCGCCACTAGCGGCGTTCGGTAATACGCTATTTTTGATTGGAGGTGAGAGAAAGAGTACGATAGCGTACCTGCATGATTTTAATGTGATCAATTTTTTGCGGCGTTAGTTTTTTTTAGTTATTTTTTGTAAAAAAACATTTTCACATACGATTTTTTCAAACTAAAAACTAGAATCCAATGATTTTTGTTTAAATTTTTATGACACTAGTCTAATATTTTGGTAAGTACGGTCGATGATGTTGGGGATGTTGCAAGTGCGAAACGCTATTTTGAGTTTACGCGCCAGTTGAAAAAAATATCAACACGGGACGAAACCAAGTAACCAATGTGGAGAATAATTTGATGGTAAAGAAAGCGATTACTAAGAAAGTACGTGCGAAGGCCAAGCCTAAGACGAGTCGTAAGTCAGTTGTTTCTACTGCCAAGCTGTTGGGTGAGGCTGCAATCAATGCAATTCACGCCAAGGCATTGGCAGCGGCTGCAAAAGTAGCCAAGGTTGAAGAGCGTGCTGTCGCCGCAGTGGATAAGTTGATTGCCCAAAAGGCGACTGCTGACGCCCGTGTGAAGGCGGCGGCGGCCGTTGCTAGAACCAAAAAAACGACAGCTGCCAAAAACGCAGTAGTTAAGGCGCGTGCTGTTAAGGCGGCAACTATTGCCTCTTTGAAAATGGCCAAGGCTAATCTGAAAGTCGCTAAGGCTGATGTTAAGGCAGCTGTGGCTGATGTGACTTCTGCTAAGAAAAGGGACGATCTTAAACAGAAAGCGGTTGCTGCTTTTACCGCCAAGTGGGAAAAGGCCTATGATCGCAAAACCACTAAAAAACGCGTCGTGCGCCGTAAGGCTCGCCGCGTAGCAAAAGTAAAAACGGAAGCTTAACTCCTATTTTCCAGGTAACCGTTAATAAAAAAGCCCGCAATACGCGGGCTTTTTTTTCAGTTGATTTTTGTTTGGTTAGCAACAGATGTTGAATGTTGGGTTGTGGTGGCTCCTGAGTAAAATGGTGCTGAGGGTATTCATTTATGTATCGATGCCAGCGGCCCAGATCGAGCCTTCATCCGAGAGTGAACTACCGTTGATGCGGCCATGCATTGGCGTCGGAGATGGAGTTGTCCAGCCTCTTTGATAATGCTGGCGGGGCGCAGTGAATGGTCATCACATGCTTTACCTGTGGCTGGTTTTGAACTTCGCCGCAGTTCGAGAAAGCCCCAGCCTCTGTACAAGGGGCTAAGGAGGTCGCCCCAATGAAACAATGTGACAAATTGTAGCAACGAGTTCGACGAGTAATTAAATCTATTGATTTGATTGTAAGAAAAGGTCGGCCTTGATTGCCCTTTGCAACTCAGGCAGGTATCTTCGCGGGTATGAAAAAAACGCTGATCTGCCTAGGTTCGGCATCGCCGCGACGGACGGAGTTGCTGAGTCAGATGGGCCTCTCGCATGCCGTTCGCAGTGCTAATGTTGATGAAACTCCGCGTCCACACGAGGCGGCGGAGGTCTATGTTTTACGGATGGCCTTGGAGAAGGCGCGAGCAGTGTTGAAACACGATGCCGCGCTGCCCGTGCTGGGTGCCGATACGGCGGTGGTCGTGGATGGTGTGATCCTTGGTAAACCGTGTGACGAGGCTGAGGGTTTGGCAATGTTGCGGCGCCTCAGTGGTCGGCGTCATCTAGTGCTGACAGCGATTGCGCTGGTGGAACCAGGGCGCGAGGCGACGCGTCTAAGCGTCAGTCACGTCGCCTTTCGTACCATGAGCGAGTCGGAGATGCGTGCCTACTGGAATACCGGAGAGCCTGTCGACAAGGCTGGTGGTTACGGGATTCAGGGTTATGCAGCCACCTTCATTAAGCGCCTTGAAGGGAGCTTTTCTGGGGTGATGGGGTTGCCGTTGTTTGAGACGGCGGAGCTGCTGCGTGAATTTGGAATTGATATCTGTGAGGCCAGCTGGCCCGAGTGATGGGTATCTCTATAAATCCGCTGAAGCCACGAGAGCCTGCCCCGCGAAGTGTTTTGGGTATGGCCGCGTTGGAAGTGGGCTCAAAATACTCATGTACTACGTGTACACTCCGCTTTTTCGCCCATTTCCGCCTCGCCTAGAGGCGCCTACTCTTGGTGCCCTCGCGGCTTGATCGAATTTATAGAGGTACCCTTAATGTCTGTTGAAATATTGATGAACGTAACACCCCAGGAGACCCGTGTGGCGGTGGTGGAGAACGGTGTATTGCAGGAGGTGATCGTTGAGCGCGAGCGCCGCCGTGGCCTAGTGGGCAACATCTATAAAGGTAAGGTGTCGCGGGTGCTGCCAGGGATGCAGGCCGCCTTTGTGAATATCGGTCTGGAGCGCGCCGCCTTTCTCCACGCCTCGGATGTGACGCAACTGCCCGATGGCGATGAGGTGGGCGCCGAGCAGAACAAAACTGACAACATTACCAAGCTGCTGCGTGAAGGGCAGGAGTTGTTGGTGCAGGTGATCAAGGACCCGCTCGGTACCAAGGGGGCGCGCCTCACCACTCACATCACCATTCCGTCGCGGTTTCTGGTCTTTACCCCTGATGTCTTTCATGCTGGCGTCTCACTCAAGATCGAGGAGGAGGCCGAGCGGCTGCGTCTCAGGGATGTGCTGGAGACCATGCTGAATGGCAGCAGTGGTGGTTTTATTGCCCGCACCGCGGCGGAAGGTGCGGATATTGAATCGCTACGTGCCGACACCGATTTTCTCTGCAAGCTCTGGGCGTCGGTGCGGGAGCGTGCCGCCACTGCTAAGGCCGGTGAGATCGTGCACGAGGATCTGCCGCTGGTACTGCGTACTCTGCGTGATGTGGTGGATGGCGATGTGGAGAAGATCCGCATCGATTCGCGCAGCACTACCCGTCGCGTCAGCCAGTTTGCCGAACAGTTCATGCCGGAGGTGGCGGACAAGGTGGAGCACTACCCTGGCGAGCGCCCCATCTTCGATCTTTATGGTGTCGAGGATGAGATCCAAAAAGCGTTGGAGCGTAAGGTGCTGCTCAAGTCGGGCGGTTATCTGATCATCGATCAGACCGAGGCGCTGACGACGATTGACGTCAATACTGGTGCCTTTGTTGGTCATCGCAATCTCGAAGAGACTATCTTCAAGACCAATCTCGAAGCGACTCAGACCATCGCCCGCCAGCTGCGGCTGCGCAATCTCGGTGGCATCATCATCATCGACTTTATCGATATGGAGGAAGAGGATCACAAGCGCCAGGTACTGCGTTCGCTGGAGAAAAATCTCGAACGTGATCGCGCCAAGAGCCACATCAGCGAGGTCTCGGCGCTGGGGCTGGTGGAGATGACTCGCAAGCGCACCCGCGAAAGTCTGGAGCGGGTGCTGTGCGAAACCTGCCCTACTTGCAGTGGTCGCAGTACTCTCAAGACACCAGAGACAGTCTGTTACGAAATCTTCCGTGAAATTATGCGCGAAGAGCGTCAGTACGAAGCCAAGCAGTATCTGGTGCTCGCCTCACAGGAGGTGGTGGACATGCTGCTGGATGAGGAGTCCACCAGCGTTGCTGAGCTGGCGGAGTTTATCGGCAAGCCGGTTAAGTTCCAGGTTGAGTCGCTCTATACCCAGGAGCAGTTTGACGTTGTGATGGTGTGACGGTGAGTCCACTCCACCGTCACAGCGCCACCCACCCTGCTTGATGCCGTGAAGCACACCTTTAAAATTTTGCGCATCCTCTCGCGCCACACCTGGTGGTGGGCGGCGGGTTTGGTCGTGCTGTTGGCGCTGGCCGTGACGGTGGCGCGGCTGTTTTTGCCGCTGCTGGATAACTATCGCCAGCAGCTGGAGCACGAAGCCAGCGTTGCGGTTGGACAGCCGGTCGCCATCGGCGGATTGAAGGTGGAGTGGCATGGTCTCGGTCCGCGACTGGTATTGCGTGATGTCAAACTTTTGGATCGGAGCGGGGCGCAGGAGCTGCTCGGTTTTGATCGCGCCTATATCGACATTTCGGTGCCCAAATCACTCTATCAACGTCAGTTTGAATTGGGTGACCTGACGCTGACTGGCGTGGTGTTGAGCGTGGTGCGGCGCGCCGACGGCCGCTACGCCCTCGAAGGTGTAAACCTGCCGCAGCAGGATATGGCGGAGGATTCCAGCGCTGCCCTCAAGTGGCTGTTGCGACAGCCGCATCTGGTGTTGAAGGATAGTCTGGTGCGTTGGCGCGATGAACGCAGCGGTGCCCACCTTGAGTTCACTCAAGTCAATTTGCGTATTTATAATCACGGCGATCGCCACCAGTTGGGGGGCGAGGTGGTGCTGCCCGATACCATGGGCGGTGCCTTGACGTTACGCATGGATGCCCTGGGCGATGCGGAACACCCCGAGGATCTACAGCTTAATTTCTACTTCAAGGGGGCGCAGCTGCGGCTGGCGCAGTGGCTGGTTGATAAGCCCGTGCTCGGCATGCACGTGGTTAATGGCTCGGCTGATTTAGAACTGTGGGGACTGTGGCAAAAGCAGCAGTTGCGGCAGGTGCGTGGTGTGGTGGGATTGCAGGAGTTTTATCTGGCCCGCTATGTTGATATTGATGGTCGTGTGGATGGCGATGTAGATACAGGGGCTGACAGTGCAACGGTAAAACTGCTGCCCTCCCTGACCGGGCGTTTCGTCTGGCAAGGGGAGGGCAGCGCCTGGCAGCTGGAGATGGACAGGCTGCAGCTCGGCAGTGACTGGACGCCGACGC
>JAYUTP010000187.1:0-5252 GCA_043755075.1 Tenderia sp. (SeqCode) | reverse complement strand
CTGCGGTTGACATCGTTACCACTCATAACAATTCATCCGTTGTTTAGTTAATCGTGCTGACCAGATCTCAAGGATCACAGGCCCACCCAGTTACTTATGACACTTCCAGCAATCGGAAGGGCCTCCATTCGCTTCGTGACAACGCACGCAGAATCCCATACTCAGAGTCTTCACCTTATGAGCCACGGTCATCTTTTTAACATCACCGTGACAGAAGGCGCATACCTCAGCAACATTCTCAACCTTCATTCCTTCGTTTTTGAAGACAAAGCGTTGCAAATGTTTTTCATGACTGAAATGCACAAAGTCGGGAAGATCATGGACCTTATTCCACTGCGGCGGCTCATTCTTCTCCCAATACTCAGTCAACTGTTTGATGCGCGGCTTATCCGTCGCAATCACCGAGTGGCATCCCATGCATTTACTAGTTGGTGGAATCCCGGCGACAATACTGCGACGCGCATAAGTATGACAATACATGCAGTTAATACCATTGACTTCCGTGTGGATATCATGTGGAAACTCAATCGGCTGCGGCACATTCACGCCTTTGTGCTCACCCTTGGGTGGAACTGCGTTAGGAACCTCCGCTTGAGCACCACCCACAAACAACATCCCGCCAAGCCCCAGAAGTGCCGCCATAAGCAAAACAAAGCCACGATTAAGGCGCAACTGCCTCATCCCGACCTCACACCGTTTAGAGACAAAGTTTTCACTCGCAAACATCTCAATCCTCGATCTGTTTATTGGCCCTTAACAGGCATCATTCAAAGAAGACAAATACAATACGGTCCAAACCAAGCGAACAAAGATGGGCGCAAGTGCCCACCCAGCCGACACGAGCTAGCAATTCATTGTTTTCTGAAACCGATGAACCCCTGTTATTTCTACACAAGAGGAATTACTGCACAATAATGCAACAAGCACCTATCGGCCGTAACTTTACCCCTCTACGCTCCTGATCGCCACTTACTCATCGTGGACTTTCTGTTTTTGCAGGACCAGTCACGCTTTCCTGCTTTTCGGCCTTTTATTTCAGATTATCCCCAGCTTATGCTCGGATTAACCGACCGTTATTGTCAAGTAAGCACGCATCCTAGTCCATTTTCAAGGGACATGTCAACGCCACTCATTCAACTTTAAATCATAAATAAAAAATCAATTAACTTTGTGCAATGTACGCTAAAAACACTCGCATAACTTTATTTTCTTACGCTGCCCTGGCTTTAAAGGACCTCAATCCGTTGTTTTATTCACTTTACTTAAACCGGATTGTCGATGTCAATAAATTCATGATCAAAACCAAACCTCCGCGATAGCTCCGCGCCTAATGCCTGCACACCATATCGCTCAGTCGCATGATGTCCTGCAGCAAAATAGTGAATACCACTCTCGCGTGCTATATGCGTGGTTTGCTCTGATACCTCGCCACTGATGAATGCTTGCACATTCAGCTCATCTACAGCATTAATATATCCCTGCGCAGCTCCAGTACACCACCCCACGCGCGAAATTTTTTCACTACTTCCTGCCAAGTGCATCGGTACACGTCCTAACGCCTCACTGATATGATGGTTAAATTCAGCCACGGACATTGCCTCCACCAAGTCACCAAACATTGCCAAATCATCTCCACCGCCAAAACGCCCTAGAACATTAAAGCCAAGAACGCGCGCTAATTGCGCATTGTTTCCTAACGTAGGATGCGCATCCAAAGGCAAGTGATATGCAATTAAACTGATATCATTTTCTATCAGCGCACCAAGCCTACGTCGCTTCATTCCAGTGACAACAGGAGACTCACCCTTCCAGAAAAAACCATGATGCACCAACAGCGCATCCGCCTTGGCCGCTATCGCTGCATCAATCAACGCCTGACTGGCGGTGACACCTGTCACCAGTTTTGATATCTCTTTCCGCCCTTCTACCTGCAGTCCATTGGGCGCATAATCGTTAAATTTTGACGCCTCCAACAACCCATCACAGTAGCTCACCAGCTCATTTAATTGCACCATGCATACATCCTGCGCTTACGTTAATATCAACATCTTAATCCCCACACTTACAGAGAGTACCGAAACAATGAGTTTACGCAAACTCTTCTCTTTCGCCACAGAAGCAATTACTGCCGGCTTAGCCTTTGCATTTGTATTGGTGCTACTCTTTCGTCCCGACTTTATTGAAGGGCGCCCTAAGGTCGTTTTTTCTGAGGCAGACACACCATCGCTAAACAGCAATGAAGTCTCATCAGTCTCAAACGCATCTTCTGTCGACAAGGCCGCTCCCGCTGTCGTCAACATATTTACCCGCAAGGTGGCCCAGCAACAAATTCAGCCTCCTATGCTTGATGACCCCGCACTGCGCCGCTTCTTTGGTGATCAACCACCTTCGCATCCAGCGCAACGCCAAGAGAACAGCCTCGGATCAGGTGTTATTGTCAGCAATCAAGGTTACATCCTTACTAACAATCATGTAGTCGAAGGGGCTGATGAGATTGAAGTGGCGCTTCATGATGGCCGCAGTGCTGTTGCCAACATTGTCGGCACGGATCCTGAGAGCGACCTTGCCGTTTTAAAAATCGAGCTGCCCGACCTGCCCAGCATTGTCTTTGGCCATTCCGACAAGCTACGAGTTGGTGACGTAGTGCTGGCCATTGGCAACCCTTTTGGCGTAGGCCAAACAGTCACCAGTGGCATTGTGAGCGCCACCGGACGTTCGCAGCTTGGCCTTAGCACCTTTGAAAACTTTATCCAAACTGATGCCGCCATCAACCCCGGCAATTCCGGTGGTGCCCTGATTAACGCCTATGGCCAACTGATCGGTATCAACACCGCCATTTTCTCTCGGTCAGGCGGATCACAAGGGATTGGTTTTGCCATTCCTGTCAGCCTCGCCAAAGGGGTAATGAAGGAAATCATCGAATATGGCCGCGCCTTACGTGGCTGGCTTGGAGTAGAGGTACAAGATCTCAGCCCTGGCTTAGCAGAGTCATTTGGGCTTGATCGCGTTTACGGTGCACTGGTGGCCGGTATTCAGCCAGAGGGCCCGGCCAATACCGCAGGTCTGCGCCCCGGCGACATTATCACCGAAATCAACGGCACTGAGATCAATGACAGTAGAGCACTGATGAGCATCATCACCAGCAACGCTCCGGGCACCAAATTAAACCTGAAGGTGCTGCGCCAGGGTAATTCAATGAAGGTCGAGACAATGATCGGCGAGCGGCCGCAACCGCAATAGCCTGGATAGACAAAGAGAGGAGCGTCACAACGGCCCTAGGGAGATAAAGCTGGCTAGCTGTCACGCTGATCCGCCTCGCCCCCTTCTACCTCCTCACGCTGCTGCCGCTTGGCCACCATGCGCGACACGAGAAGGCCGACCTCAAACAGGATGCATATTGGCACCGCCAGGAAGAGCTGTGAAAAAACATCCGGCGGTGTCAGCAGCATGCCCACCACAAAAGCGCCGACGATGATGTAGCGGCGCTTCTCCGCCAGACCATCGGGGGTCACCGCCCCTATCCATCTAGTACGATGGTGATGATTGGCACCTGAAAGGCCAGACCAAAGGCAAAAAACATCGACAACACAAAATCAAGATAACTACTAATATCGGTCATCACCGCTACGCCCTGCGGCGCGATCTTGATGAAAAAAGCAAATACCATCGGGAAGAAAACAAAGTACGCAAACGCCATGCCGCTATAAAAGAGCAGCACACTCCCGAACAGCAGCGGGAAGATCATGCGCCGCTCATTGCGATAGAGCCCTGGCGCCACAAAGGCCCAGACATGGTAAAGAATCACCGGCATTCCTATAAATGCCGCCAACACCATCGCAAATTTGAGCGGTGCCAAGAACGTCGAGGTCACCCCCGTGGCAATCATAGTGGTGCCCGACGGCATGTTTGCCATCAGCGGCTGCGCCAGAAGGTTGTAGAGGTCGTTGGCGTAAAGTGCTAACGGGAGAAAGATCACCAGCAGCGCCGCCAGCATCTTCATCATCCTGCCGCGCAATTCGATCAGATGGCCAACAAACCCGGCCTCATGCTGAGGAGTATTGTTGGCCCGGCTATTCAGCCTTTGACCGAGCAGCGATCGGCTGCGCCTGCCTTTGATCGGAGTCCGCTCCGGTGGTGTCTGCTCGGGTATTTCCATCCGCCTGTTCAACCTTGCTGACGTCAGCCGGACTACTCTGTTCTAGAGCCTTGGCCGCGTTCTCTTTTAATGTTCTATGCAACTCGGCGATCTCGGACTCTTTTTCCACCAACCGCGTGAGTTCATTTGCCTTCTCGATCTCGAAATTGAGATCGGCCTTCATGGCGCCGAGAAAGCCTCGTGCCTTGCCGATGCCGCGGCCAATATTCTGTGCCAACGCTGGCAGATCCTTGGGGCCAACCACCAGCAGGGCAACCACCCCGACCACCAGTAGCTCCCCGAAACTGATATCAAACATGGCGCCGCCGCAAGGCCGTTAAGCCTTGTGTTCGCTCTTGTTGCTGGTCGATTCGCTATTGATGACACGACCATTCTCATTATTTTCCTGAAGTTGTGCATTAGGCTGCTCTGCTGCTTTATTTTCAGCCGTAACCTCTTCCTCACCGGTACGCACCGAGCTGCGAAATCCCTTGATTGCACTACCCAGATCACCGCCCAGACTGCGTAATTTTTTGCCCCCGAACAGTAGCAATACGATCAGCAGGACGATCAACAATTGCCATACACTAATGCCACCCATACCCATCACTATTCTCCTAGGTTAAGCCTATTTATCAGAGGGCCGTGCGGCCTTCTCCTCAATTCCGGAAAGGCCAAAACGGCGTCCCAGCTCATTCAATACATCTTCTGGCCCCAACTCCTGGTGCGCCAACAGCACCAGTGTATGAAACCAGAGATCAGCGATCTCATAGACCAGCTGATCTTTATCACCACCTTTGGCGGCGATCACTGTTTCGGTTGCCTCCTCACCCACCTTCTTAAGAATAGTGTCGAGTCCCTTGGCATAAAGGGCGGCGACATAGGAGGAGTCGGCGGCGGCGTTTTTGCGCATTTCAAGCACTTGCGCCAACTGAGTTAATACCTCATTAGCAGCCATTACTCTACTCCATTACCGTGGCGAATGTAAATTGCGGCCGGATCTTTCACCACCGCCTCGGACTCCTGCCACTGGCCATCGCTCAAGCGGCGATAAAAGCAGCTGCGCCGACCTGTATGACAGGCGATGCCGCCGCGTTGTTCAATCTCTAGCAGGATC
>JAYUTP010000186.1:0-5175 GCA_043755075.1 Tenderia sp. (SeqCode) | reverse complement strand
CCCGATGAGCTGGGGCCGGGGGCGGAGATGTTGGCCAACCGGCTGCGTAAAAACTTGAAGGAGTTTAGCCGCTGGGCCGAGCGTGAAGGCATTAGCTGCTATCGTCTTTACGATGCCGATATGCCCGAGTACAACCTCGCCATTGATCTCTACCATGGCGACAAACTCTGGGTGCACGTGCAGGAGTATGCGGCCCCTAAAACCATTGAAGAGGAGAAGTCCAAGGCGCGTTTGAAAGAGGCGCTGGCAGTGATCCCGGGTGTCTTGGATGTGCCCTACGAGCAACTCTTTCTCAAGGTGCGGCAGCGCCAGAAGGGGACGTCACAGTACGAGAAACAGGCTGATAGCAAAGAGTTCTACGAGGTCGAGGAGAGCGGCCTGAAGTTCCTGGTGAGCTTCAGCGACTATCTCGATACGGGTCTTTTTCTCGATCATCGCATCACCCGCCAGAAACTACGCACGCTGGCCAGTGGTAAGGACTTCCTCAATCTTTTCGCCTACACCGGCACGGGCTCGGTCTACGCGGCTGCGGGCGGGGCGAAGAGCACCACCACGGTTGATATGTCCAACACTTATCTTGATTGGGCCAAGCGCAACATGGCGCTCAATGATTTTAAGGGGCGGGACCACCATTTTGTCCAGGCCGACTGTTTGCAGTGGCTGGCGGAGCAAGCCGGAAGTCCGTGGGGCAGGAAATATGATCTGATATTTCTTGATCCACCGACCTTCTCTACCTCCAAACGGATGCAGCAGACCTTCGATGTGCAGCGTGATCATGTCGAACTATTGCGGCATGCCATCAAGCTGTTGCAGCCGGGCGGGGTGTTGATCTTTTCTAACAACTTCCGCCGCTTCCAGCTTGATGAAGAGGCGTTTCAGGAGGGGCTAATCAAAGAGATTAGTGCTAGCACATTGCCGCGAGACTTTGCGCGCAATCCGCGCATCCATAACTGTTGGATGGTAAGCAAGCCAGAATGAAAAAGGCCGGTTAATCCTCACGGGTTAACCGGCCTCGCTGTCACCGCATTACACTTTAAACTGTTTAACGACCCCCTCCAATTGTTTGGCCAGCTGGTCGAGTTGCTGGGTGGCGGAGGTGATTTCACCCGCGCTGCTATTGGTCTCCTGCGACATATTACTGATGTTGCCGATGTTGCCGTTGACCTCTTCAACCACGGCGTTTTGTTCTTCGGCGGCACTGGCGATTTGTGCGGTCATATGGGTGATGGTGGCGACGGCGGCGGTGATCAGTTCCAACGCCGCCCCTGCATTATTGGCCTGTTCGACACTTGATTCAGCCCGCTTCTGACCACGCTCCATCACACTCACCGCCTCTCGGGCACCGCCTTGCAGGCTATCAATCATCTTCTGGATCTCTTGGGTAGATTTCTGGGTGCGGCTTGCCAGGGTGCGGACCTCGTCGGCGACCACCGCAAAGCCACGCCCTTGTTCACCAGCGCGAGCGGCCTCGATCGCTGCGTTCAAGGCTAAGAGGTTAGTTTGATCAGCAATCTCTTTGATGACGTTGAGTACACCGCCGATATTGTCGCTATCCTTCTCCAGTCGCGCCATTACCTCGGCGGCCTGTCTTACCTCGTTGGCCAGAGCATTGATCTCTTTGATGGAGGCGCTGACGATCTGTTTGCCATTGGCGGCTTCGCGGTTGGCGGCCTCGGCGGATTGAGATGCATCGCTAACGTTGCGCGCCACCTCCTGCACCGTAGCCACCATCTCGTTCATAGCGGTGGCGACCTGTTCGGTTTCCTGTTGCTGCAGACTGAGGTTTTTCGAGGTGCTACTACTGATTTTTGACAGCTTGCTTGTCGCCGAGTTGAGCTGTTGGGATGAGTCCATGATCTGTTGCATCGATCGCCTGATTTTGTTGACGAACAGATTGAAGCCGCGATTGACATCGGCAATCTCATCACCGCCCTGCTCGGACATGGCGATAGTCAGATCGCCGTTACCATGGGCCAGGGCAATAAATTGTTTTGCCATCGCCTGGATTGGGGTGACAACGTTTTTGATAATCAGTAGATAGGCTGTTATGGCGAACATAATGCCGACCACCAGACTGATGGTGATGGCGTTGTAGGCATTGTCCTTATCAATGCCATCGGAGAGCATACTGGCACCGTAGTAGCCAGCACCGCCGCAGAGCAGCAGCATGCCTGTCATCCCCGCAAACAACATCCCAAGGCGGGCGCTGATCGTTAAACTCATATGGAAACTCCTTCTGACATCACTAATGGTTGATTCCTTAGTACTTGTTTTCGGGCGTTTGGCGTTTTTCATTAGCCAGCCGTAACTGATGTTTTACCGGTGGCTTTATGAGTCGCCCAGTGAGTCGCCCAGCGAAGTCGTTTACTTGGGGTGGGAAACACCACTAGTTACCGGATGTAAAGCATTGTTCATTAAGGTCGATAGTCTCATTGCGGGCGCTTCTGCGGGGTGCGCTCGCAGTTGGTGGAAGTCCAATTTATTGTTAAAACACGGATGAGGTCGGGGTGTTTTTTTATGAGATATAAGCTGATTTTTCTATGTGCCCTCGCGCTGCTTGGCAACGCCACTTCTTATGCTCAGGATGAGTTGGCGGGTGGCAAGCAGGCGGCCAGCGATGTGCGCATCCTGATTGATATCTCCGGCAGCATGAAGAAAAACGACCCCAATAATCTGCGCGCGCCAGCGCTGAAGCTGGTCACCCAGCTGCTGCCTGAAGGCACCAAGGCGGGGGTCTGGACCTTCGGCGAGTTCGTTAACATGTTGATACCGAGCAGTGAGGTGAACAAGGCGTGGAAGGCGAAGGCGAGCGAGGCGGTGAAGGCGATCAATTCCGCGGGCAAGTACACCAATATTGAGGGCGTGCTGAAAGACGCCAGTTGGGATTGGAATAAGCCCGATCCCAAAACCAGCCGCAACATCATTTTTCTCACCGACGGTATGCTCGACATCTCCAAGGACAGTGCGGTCGATCAGGCGGCGCGCACACGAGTGCTTGGCGAGATGCTGACGCGGATGAAAAACAACGGCGTCATCATTCACACCGTGGCGCTCTCCGGCGAGGCCGACAAACCTTTCCTGCGCCAGCTCTCTGCCGCCACCTCGGGCCGTTATGAGGAGGTGGCCAATGCCGCCGAGCTGGAGCGGGTCTTCCTGCGTATGTTTGAACGGGCGGTGCCGGTTGAGTCGCTGCCACTGACCGATAACAAAGTGCTGGTCGATGCCAGCATCAATGAATTGACCATGCTGGTATTCCGTAAGGATGGAGCCCCGGGCACTGCGCTCAAGATGCCCGATGGCAAAGAGATCGATCAGAAGAGTAAGCCGGATAGTGTCCACTGGCAGCATGAGGCGCGCTACGACTTGATCACTCTTGATAAACCGATGGCGGGGGAGTGGAAGGTCAATGCCGAACTTGATCCTGACAACCGGGTGATGGTGGTCACCGACCTGACCGTGCGCGCCAGTCGTCTGCCCAACATGATGCTGCGTGGCGACCAGATGCCCTATTTTGTGGAGCTGCACGATAAGGACAAGCTCATCAGCAAGCCGCAGTTTCTTGATTTTGTCAGCATCGCCCTGAATCGTAATTATCAAAACCAGCTCGATAAAAAGGTGGCGCTGGAGGATAACGGCAAGGGCGAGGATGCCAAGGAGCGCGATGGTCGTTTTAGCGGTTCAGTGGGGGGCGACCTGCGTCTCGGTGAATATGATTATGAGATGGCGGTCAACGGCACCACTTTTAAACGCTCCAAACGCTACTTAGTACAGGTGGTGGATAAACCGGTGGCGGTTAATGTCGCTGAAACGGCTGCCGGTGATCCGGCGCACTACACTTTGACCATCATCCCCTATGCTGAATTGATAACCCCCGACTCGCTGAAAATCAGTGCCACGGCAACCAAGGTGGGTGGTGCGACAGCAACGTTAACTATTCCCCGTACCGGCCCCAACGAATGGCGTCTCGATATGGATATCAAAAAGGGGGATCGTTACGAGGTGGCCCTTTCGATTCAGGCCGATCGCCCCAATGGTCAGCCCATTGCAGCAGACCTAGGCAGTTATCTGCTGGGCGACGGCAACCGTGATCTGCCACAAGGGCAGGTGGCAGAGGTTGCCCCCAAACAGGCTATCAAAATTGCACCGCCGATCGTGATTGAGCCGGGCGTGCCTCAAACACCTGCCGCGCCAGCAACGGCCGCTGTCACGGAAGCGCCAGTCGCGCCGGCGGAATTTGCGCCTCCAGTAGAACATGCTCCTGCAGCGGAACATGCCGCAGAGGCTGCTCCAGACGGGGAGCCTGCCGCCGAGGTTGAACCACCCAACTGGCTGATGGTGGGGCTTAAGGTGATTGGTGTGAATGGGGTTTTATTGCTAGTGGGATTCCTGGTCTATCGTAAATGGATCCGCAAGAAGGAACCTGCACCTGAAGGGAACTCTGAAAAAGAGGCTGAGAAAAATGATTAATATCGATCCAACAATTTTATTCATCATGGGAGAGGTCATCATAGCGTTGGTGGTGGTGATGGCGGGCCTCATCATCGTCATGTTCAAGGCCAGAAAGCGTGATCGTGATGCAGCTACAAAGCTTCAGGTGCGTTTGAAGAGGAGTGAACCTGACCGCCAGGCGTGGTACGAAAACGTGCTCGAAAAGAGCATTGAGAATGGTGATGCCGATGCCAACCGTGAGCTGGCCAAAAGCTGGGTAGAGAACGAGAGCCGCGTCAATACCCAGATTGTGGATATGTACATGAAGCGTAACAGCGAAGCGTTGCTCGGGCTCGACAAGCTGCTGCATGAGCACAGCAGCGCCTACATTGAGCTGATATCGCTGATGCGCGCCCGTCTCGAAGAGCAGCAGCAGAGCGTCCCCGATGAGGTGCGGGAGCAGCTCGAACGGCTAGCCCAAGAGAGCGAGCAGATGGGATTGATTGTGGAGACGTTGAAGCAGGATAACCAGCGCCTCAGCTCCGAACTGGCGGGCGCTAACAAAGAGATTGATCAGGCGATGAGTGAATACAGCGTCGCCTTTCGTCCGGGTAGCGGCATGACGGGATCGGCCGGGCCGGTCGCTGCGGGAGTGACGGTTGCGGCCGCAGGGGTTGCCGGATTGCTAGATGTAGAAGAGCCCGAGACGATGAGGGTATCAGCGGTTTTACCAGCATCGGTGCCAGA
>JAYUTP010000185.1:0-18105 GCA_043755075.1 Tenderia sp. (SeqCode) | reverse complement strand
ACATCGCTCACTATTTTCTGAACTGGGTGAGATGCGGAATACGCGACGGCAAGATATACACCAATCGCTCAACCGCTTTGATCCACATTGTAAAAGAGGGTGTACTGATTGTCTCTCCGCTCGCCTTCAAGGATTTTATTCGTAGCCATCCATTTCTGCTGGCGTCCGGCAAGGATGAAAACAAGATCACCGTGATCATTCAGGACAAGCTGAAAAGAATGATGGTAATGGCGAATTTTCATCGCCAGACCGAGAAGGGACTCAACATACATACCTATCGAATCACTGGCGCAAACAAGACGACGACCGTGCGTGGATGGCTGTTACCTGTCTCTGCTATTTATGGTGACATGAAGCCGCCGGGCATAAATGCTGCTGTAGAAAATATCAGCGGTTTTAAAGAAGATAAGAAAGCGCAAAAAAAAGTTTGATTTTTTAGTTGCACTGATGATAACTTGACTTCTGGGTAGGGATGTGTTGCCACTGGTTAATCATTCAACAATCGTCCGTCTATCCTCTCACCTCTTCAAAGCTCTGCGCTGCATTCTGTATATTATGTAAAATATACTTTATTAATAATAATCCATGTACATGACTCTTTTTTTGATAAGTCATTATGCCAATTATTAGCGTAGTTTAGGGGTTTTTCTACAGGCTCAACGTATAAGTAACAGAACTTTGTACAAGGTCTATGCCTTCATTAATACTTTCGATCACCACCCTCCAGATCATCAGCACTCTTTCCACCAATGAACCAAAAAACTTTCAGAAACCGCATTATCCAGGCATTCGCCTTTGTGATTCATGCTGCATAACAGGAGGATGATGGCTAAGAATAACCAGCCTTCACGTGTCGGGATGAAGGTGGTGTCGGACACCCAGGCATAGTTACGTTGGTTGACTGTGAACTGGCGCTGTAACCTGTCGGGTGCGGGTTGTGATGTGTTTTTGAAGTTAGTGGTGATCACAAATTTGCGTGCCACTCGGGATTAGATATCGGCTTTTTTCATCCGGCGATATTCTACGCTGCGCAAGCTTTCTGGACGATCAATCCAGTCATAATAACCGCTGCTGGAAATGTCGGGCACGTTGCACATACGACTTTGGCTGTAGATTTTGCGATGCTCACGGATGAAGGAATATTTCATTTCGTGGCCTTCGCAAAATAAATGGCGGCTTTTTTTAGGATTTCATTCTCCTCCTGGAGCCGTTTGTTTTCCTGTCGCAGGACGGAGGAATTAATCAGCGCTTCTTTAATTTTTACCGCCGTACCGCGACCTTCTTTTCATGCTCTGGCAGGGTGATGTTCAGTTCCAGAATGTCGTAACCACCTTCACGGTCGAGGTTAACTTTCACATCCCCCAGATCTACATTAACGTATTTGCTGATGACGGCCATCAGCTCCTGCTTGAGCGCGGGCAGATAATCAGGTGCGTCTGCTTCCAGATGCTCATGAGCGAGAATGATCTGCAGACGTTCCTTGGCGACTGAGGCGCTCTTTTTGTTGCGATTGCGTGTCAGGTAATCAAGAATAGACATGGCTTAGGTTCCGAATAGTCGTTGTAAAAAACCCTTCTTCTCGGGCTCCATAAAGCGCATCGGGCGATCTTCGCCGAGGAAGCGCGCCACCAGATCCTGATAGGCCTGGCCGCTGTTGCTGATTTCATCACGCACCACGGGAACACCCGCGTTGGAGGCTTGCAACACTGCCGGTGATTCAGGAATGATACCGAGCAGTTTGATGCCCAGCAGCTCCTGAATATCATCAATACTGAGCATCTCACCACTCTCAACGCGACTGGGTGAGTAACGGGTCACAACCAGATGTTCTTTAATCGGATCAAGCCCATCTTCAGCGCGTTTCGATTTGGCGCCGAGGATACCCAAGATGCGATCAGAGTCACGCACCGAGGAGACCTCAGGATTGGTGACGATCAACGCTTCGTCAGCATAGTAGAGCGCCATCAGCGCCCCTCTTTCGATACCGGCAGGCGAATCGCAAACGATAAAATCGAAGCTCTCTTTCAGCTCATCGATGATCTTGCCTACGCCCTCTTTGGTGAAGGCATCTTTATCGCGAGTCTGCGACGCCGGCAGGATGTAAAGATTGTCGCAAGCCTTGTCACGAATTAACGCCTGTTTCAGCGTTGCTTCGCCATTGATGACGTTGACGAAATCATAGACCACCCGACGCTCGCACCCCATGATCAGATCGAGATTACGCAGCCCGACGTCAAAATCGATAACAGCCGTTTTGTGACCACGCATGGCCAGACCGGTGGAAAAACTTGCACTGGTGGTGGTTTTGCCCACTCCACCCTTGCCAGATGTAACGACGATAACCTTGGACAAGGTTGCCTCCTTGATTCAATCAAATAGATTCAATAACTGTTGCACCTGCAGGATGCAACGACCGTTTATAATTATTCTCTTCCAACACTACCAATGGCTTTAAACCGGTTATCCCAGTGGTGCCATCAGCAATTGTGTACCCTCTAGATAAACCTGCACCGCCTTGCCGCGCACAGCGGCTGGCAGTGCCTCTTCGTATACTTGGTAATTACCTGCTATCGCCAACAACTCAGCCTCCATTGAATGGGCAAAGATGCGAGCGCTAACATCTCCCAATACGCCGGCCAAGGCGCGACCACGCAGCGGCGCGTAGACATGGATATTGCCATCGGCGATCACTTCAGCACCAGCGTTCACTGGTGCCATGACGATAAGGTCGCCGCCCTGGGCGTAGATCTGTTGGCCGGAACGGACTGGCTGACGCACCACGCGGGTAGGACGAGCCACTATCTGTGGCGTGGCTGGCGCTTCACCTTTGATCACTATCTCGGCTGCTTTTTTATCCACGCTGGTCGATGGAATAGCGCCACCCTTGAGTATTGCCAAACCCGCTACGACGGCGGCTGCATTCTGCTGTTCTGTTCCTTGCCGCACCGCTACCGGCACCAGTTGATGACAGCGAAGCAAGGCTGCCAACACAGAAAACTCGAGCTGGCTATCATCCTTGAGATGCTCAAGATCAATCACCACCGGGGCATTTGCAAAAAAACTGAGATGTTGCGCCAAACGCTGGGAAAGGTCCTCGCCTATCGCCTGCACGTCGCTGCTGTATAAGCGCAACACCGGTAGGGTAAACATGGAACCTTTGATTTCAACGGCGGGCTGGCCGTCTGGTGACGAAGATGCCGCTATTTTCCTAGCATCGGATTGCAAGTGCGAATCCTCCAAATTGTTCAACCACTCAGATGAAGGTCTGGCGAGCGCCAGAGTTGTTGGCAACTTTAACATAGCCAGGGCGGCGACTGAATACTTATTGTTAGCCATTCTGGCACAACTGCACTTTCTTGAAAAAGCCCCCTTTATCAAAGATCCCGCGCTCCATGCTTGGCTCCATATCCAAAGCCGAAACCGAACGCCTGCTGAGGCTAGCCACTTACGCCTCTGTCATCACCGCCGTAATCCTGATTGCAGCCAAAACGGCGGCCTACTGGTACACCGATTCGGTGAGTGTGCTGGCGTCGCTAATCGATTCGCTCATGGATGCTGGAGCCTCACTGATCACTCTGTTTGCAGTGCATTACGCCCTAGCACCCGCCGACAAAGAGCACCGCTACGGCCATGGCAAAGCTGAGTCCGTGGCGGGTCTGGCGCAGTCAATGTTCATCGCTGGCTCCGGTATCTTTCTTATCGTTCAGTCACTGGAGCGGCTGGTCAACCCCAGGCCCATTGAGGATCTGGAGATAGGCCTGTGGGTAATGGGTTTTGCGATTGTTGCCACCACCATATTGATGTTTATTCAGCACTACGTGATCCGCCGCACCAATGCAACCGCGATCCGTGCCGATGCCCTGCACTACAAGACCGATCTGCTGACCAACGTCGCCATCATCGCGGCACTGCTGCTGTCGCAGATCGGCTGGCTTGGCGTCGACCCACTTTTTGCTCTGGCGATTGCCGCCTATGTGCTTTATAGCTACTGGCAGATTGGCAGCGAGGCATTTCATGATCTGCTTGACCATGAGCTGCCCGATGAGCAGAGAGCGCAAATTATTCAGATCGTCAAAGAGCAACCAGGGGTGCTGGGGGTGCACGATCTGCGCACCCGTCTTTCGGGCCGGACTATTTTTATACAGATGCACCTTGAGTTGCCCGACCATCTACCACTGGTCAATGCCCACGCCATTGCTGACGCGGTGGAGAAGAAGATCAAAAAGGCGATACCTGCCGCAGAGGTGGTTATCCACCAAGACCCCATCAGCAGCGTGGATTTTAGTCAGGTGCCGGAACCGCAGCAGCGGGAGTAGAAAGGGTTGACCGGAGCCGTTATCGCAACCACGTTGACAGGTAGCGCGGGTGGTGGACGCCAATATCCCTTATTTCCTCGCCTCAGCCGTGACGAACGAATGAAATCATCGGTTATTCCCAGTGATAATTAAGATCCGCATTTAACAGTGTGCATGGTAGGCCCGGTGCAAATCTTCGTAAGTGTGTATAACTGAAGCCTCCATCCCCATTAGCATGACCGCAGTAAGCAACAGACAGCGCCGCCCCCTTACTCACTTCGATACCACTCGCCTGAGGCAGGTTGATATTTATTATAGAGCGTTATGATTGAAGATTTAGATAGAACGGGACGGGATGCCATCCTCTAAGTAGAAGATAGACTGGACTGATGGTGATCGGTTGGCGAATGGTGGTCATGTGCCCCCCCACCCGTGACATTGACGTAGACACCCGGCATCTTGCCCAATATTTCACTCGGTTGGCTTGCCTTATTAACTACTCAATGAACAAGACAATCGGGAGATGCAGCCCGGCAAAGTGTCGCAGGTACGCAACATGATGCTAAACGACAACATATCACATCTAAAAAACATACTCTTTCCCCTTGTTTTTATTACCATTCCGTCCGATAGCACTATACGCAATGGGTAAATTACGATAGGGTTCATAATCGCAGCAATCAAAGTACGCCCGGCGAAGAAAATAGCCAAAAAAGCCATTTGCTGAAGGATAAAAATAGACGTGTACAAAAATAAAATGAGATTTTTGCATGCCAGCCTGTGGGTAGCTTTGATATTCAGCGCCCCTCTAGCCGCAACCGCAGCAGCAGAACAGGTTGCGCGCATCGAACACCAACAAGAGACAAAGCCGATTAATTCCGCAAAGCTTGGGCTAAAATCCAGTTCTTTCGTGGTCTATGACCCAGCCAGTGGCGAAATATTGCTAGAGCGCCAAGCTGACAAGATCCGTCCCATTGCCTCCATCACCAAACTCATGACCGCCATGGTGGTACTGGATGCCAAGCTACCGCAAGATGAGGTACTTACCATCACCAGTGATGATGTCGACAGACTGCGCCACTCCCGCTCCAAACTGCCGGTGGGAACCAAGCTCACCCGTCACGAAATGCTGCTATTGGCCCTAGCTGCCAGTGAAAACCGTGCTGCTTCCGCCCTAGCTCGTAGTTACCCAGGCGGCACCACAGCGTTTGTTAAAGAGATGAACAACAAGGCACATAGGCTGGGACTCAAAAACACCCGCTATGTTGACTCCACTGGCCTGCATGATGAGAACGTCTCCACCGCCACAGAGCTAGTCAAACTGATCATCGCCGCCAATGGGTATAGCCAAATCAGCGAAATGTCCACCAATGGCACTGATTATGTCGTGGATCAACGCCGCAACCGTAAAATTGAGTTCAGAAATACCAATGCCCTAGTCCGGGACAATGGGTGGGACGTAAACGTGAGCAAGACCGGCTACATCATATCCGCTGGCTACTGCCTAGTGATGCACACCATCATTAATGATCGTCCTTTAGCAGTCATCCTTCTCAACTCCCAAGGCAAACACTCAAAATTCGGCGACGCCAACAGAATCAAGAAATGGTTGACGCAGGTTGATAATAGAGCACAAGTGACTGCTAGCCTCACCGGTTCCTGACACTTAACTTCGCATGATTTTATAGAGGTGTTGGGAACAATACCTCATCACTCACCTCCATCCTCCCCGCCATCTCTGCTAAAATTAGGCATAACATAACTGCATAGGTAATAGTGTTGTGAAGGTTAGCCATGCCATCGAAAGCCGTCGCTCCATCGAGTATTTTGACCCCGACCATAAAATTGCCGATGCCGAAATAAAAGAGCTAGTTGAAGCCGCTATGCTATCCCCTACCGCCTTTAATATTCAGCACTGGCGTTTTGTTTGTGTGCGTGACGAATCGTTACGTAAACAGATACGATCCCTCTCATGGGAGCAGCCACAAGTAACCGATGCATCCCTACTAATGTTTATCTGCATGGATTTTAAAGCCTGGCAAAAAGAACCCGAACGGTACTGGCGCAACGCCCCCGAAGAGGTCGCCCAGGCCATGCTCAGAAACATGGGCTATTACGGTAAAAGTGACCAGGCTGAACATGATGAAGCGATCCGCTCTGCATCCATGGCCACAATGACACTTATGCTTAAAGCTAGAGAGATGGGATATGACTCTTGCCCGATGCTAGGGTTTAAATATGATGAGGTGGCAAAGCTACTGGAGCTTCCCGAAGATCACGGTATATGCCTAATGTTAACAATAGGCAAGCAGCTAAAGGAGCCCTATCCTCGCGCTGGCCAACTCACACTGGAAGAGGTGCTGTTCATTGATACATTTTAACCACTGCACCGGGAGTTTCTCCCGGCACAGTCTACGACTGTAAAGGGTATTACTCTGGAGCTGGCTCTGGCTCTACCAATGGAATACCTTCAGCGCCTTTCACATTTTTCTGGCGATCAGAATATTCCTTGACCTTACGCTTAGCAGCCTCAAAGGCATCACGGATAGCAACATAAAGATCTTCATTTTCTTCGCGTTTAATTACAATCTCTGCTCCTGGAACAGTAATATCGATGACGACGTTGTACTGATTCCCCTGATTCTGATGACGATGCGGAGCTTCGACGAGAACACGACACCCCATGATACAGTCACAGAGTTGATCAAGCTTCGCTGCTTTTTCACGGATAGTCTGCTCTGCTGCTTCAGAAAGAGAGACATTGCGGGAGGTAATCTGCAGCGGTAGTTTCATATGGTTCTCCTTAGTTTTTGCCTTTCACCCTATTTCCCATCCCTGCCAAAGCCTGGGCGAAATAGCTAATACGCGGCAGGGAAATACACCTTCTAAATCTTAGTATAATTACTTTTTCGGCATACTGCCTATTAGTTTTTAACTATTAAAAAAACTCAAGATCATCACCGTCAAAGACGATATATCTATTGACCACGCAACAATAGCACGCTGGGATATCCGCAGTACCCGGCACTGTGGTCATGCCAATTATCTCCCCTGTTAAAGAAGGGGTGCGGATACCAACCGGCCCCTTGGCAGGAAGGAGAATTACAGTGTATTCAGACGTTTCCCCCAAACTCCATGAGTGGTACAAGTTACCGGATGCCGAAACTTTTCGCGTGACCGACATTGATGATTATGAGCTTCAGATCCAGTACCCAGACGGGACTTTCGAAAAAGTGGAAATGGGCATCTGGCACAAACTTGGCGCACAACCAATTGAACCGGATGAAGAGTGGCTGGAAGAACTGGAAGATCCTGTCAAAGAGTTGGACTTCTTCGCGCTAGGAGTTGCCCCCGGGACAGAAGGAATTGAATATCTCGGTGATCATGACTATTAAATAATTGCTACGTCGATTGTACTGTGATTTTTCCTCGACTCTCGAGAATACGGCTCTTTAAATTTACCGACAAAACCATGCAAGGCACCGCACTGTACGCACAACTTCCTAGACTGAAATCACCTTATTCGGCTAGATAAACAGACGTTTCTTTAACGGAACAATGTATCGTAGTTGAGGTCGCTCTTAAGCTTGGCCAATTATGGGTTGACCCTACAGACAACACCAAGAGAACTGTATAATTTTTTAAGATTTATCCCTCCAATTAAACCCGCTTTCACTGCCTTTCAAGCTCTTTGATACATTGCTGATCCGGGGTCACGGTACCCGTCGATGTTTTTTTATTGGCACTCTTTCCATAGCTGCTGAGCGCCATGTGGCAGAACGCGCGAAACTCAATGACACAAAAATTTTTATCGGTGACGAGATGGGCATCACCAATACTACTACCACCACCGCTACTGCACTCTGTTGCTGGACGTTGAGCCCGATTTACTCGTTGCCGTTGCCCCCGGCACAGGGATTGATACCAAAGGCATCTCGCACAAGTCACAGGTGATTCAACGTGCACTCAATCTGCACACCCCCAGGATCAATTATCAGTTCAGTACACCACTGTAGGCACTGCGCCGACTGGATGGTTTTAAGATCGCTTCACTCACTGCCGTGCGCCTCTGCCTCGGTATTGAAGAGTGGCTGCTCCTCTCCCACACCTCAGCAAAACCGGGCCACCGCATGATCCTGAAAAAAATCACGCTCACCCCCTGCTCAACCTCGGTATGCGTTTGGGTGAAGGCAGCGGTACGCTGTCGCCATGCCACTGCTGCGCATGGCCTGCGATCTGCACAACGAGATGGCCAGCTTTGCCGAGGCAAAGGTTTCGGAGAAGCGCTGATTTAGAGGGAACCTCGGCCACTCGCTTTATGTGTAGAAATTGGATATGGTGCTAGGCAGATTATGCTTAGCCGCATATTTCATATTCATGGTTAATACACAGCTAGAGGTCACATCATGTATGCCGAGATTGTCGCCGCAGTTCAAAGCACAAAAACCCTTGCTGAGTTGCTCAAGGCTACTCACGGGCTATCCAACTACGTTGAGCTTCTCACCGCCGTCAATACAGTTCAAGAAAAGCTGTCGCAAGCTCTCATCTCTAATTTGGAAAGCGCTGAGAAGCAAGCGGCGTTGTCCGAGAAAGTACGCGAACTTAAAAAGCAGATAGCTGAGGTTAAAAACTGGGAACATCAAATGCAGCGCTATACTCTTTTTCAGTTTCCAACCGGGGCGCTTGCTCACGCCATTAAGCTAGGAATTGAACAAGACCAACCACTTCATTATCTTTGCACATCCTGCGTGGATAAAAAACAAAAGACCATATTGCAACCTTATGGCCGTCTGCTTCGATGTACTGTATGTGAAACCGATATCGCAATGAAACATTCCGAACCTCGTAAAATCAATCGTAGTAGTAGGTCATGGAAAACCCTGTGACCTTTAACACGTCAGCTATGTAGGGTGTGCAATGTGCACACGTCTGGATAACCGCCACCACCCATGTTAAACATCCTAAAACTCCTACTCCCCGCACTTTTCCCCTCGTGGCGCTTCTTCGATGTGATTGCGCCGTCGCCGCGCATTCAATTCACACTGCTCAGCAGTGAAGATGAATCGCCAAGTGAATGGCTTGAGTTTCGTCCTCGCCCTGCACATCTACCCTTCCCACAGATGCTCAGGCGGATGTCGTGGAATCCGCGCTGGAATGAGTCGCTGTTTATGGTGAGCTGTGCTGAGCGGCTGCTGGTAAATCCGACGCAGCACAGTGAAGATGAGATTATGAATCGCATTATGGCTGAGCTGATGAGAAACAGTTCCAGCAGCGTTGCAACCTCGACGACACATCTGCAATTCCGACTGCTGCTGATAGAGCGACAGGAATCTCAAATCGAGCAGGAGGTTGTCTTCTACTCACGCCTCCAGCCGCTGCCTGCACAGGGTGAAGCATGGAGCTAGAACATGCCATCCGCCTGACGGAGATATTGCTGGGCGTTGCCTTTGCCCAACAAAGTATCGAGCACTTCAAGTCAGCCGCCAATGAACGCATTCTGTTTATCCCGCGTCTGCTGTTGGCACTACTGATCATTATTGGTTTTCAGACTGCCTGGGTGACGTTGTTACTACTGCTGCTTGGACTGGCGATTCTGCAACGCTTTCAGGGACCATACAATGGCGGCTGTGACCGCATGAGCCTATTGATTCTCTGTTGCCTCTGTCTTACCCATTTTGCTCCGACACGCTACTGGCAGGAGGTTGCATTTGGCTATCTCGCGCTGCAACTGATATTGTCATATTTTATTTCGGGCTGGGTGAAGGTTGTGAATCCTGACTGGCGCAATGGTCGCGCCCTGTGCGATGTTTTTAAATTTTCGGCCTATCCTGTCAGTGAATCATTAAGAGGGCTGTCTGAATCGCCACAGTTACTTCGTTACTTCGCTTGGGGGGTCATAGGTTTTGAGTTGCTGTTTCCCTTCTCACTATTATCAACCCCCGCCCTATGGGTCGCGCTTGTCATCGCCGCCTGTTTCCACTTTGCCAACGCCTGTCTATTTGGGTTAAACCGTTTTTTCTGGATATGGATTACCGCCTACCCTTCCATACTCTGGTTTCAGCAGCGCGTGGGCGCTATGTCCTGATTGTTAAATTCACTCCATTGAATGCAGAGTATAGGACAGCTTAGTAATTGCATGGTTAAACGAGATTTCACAGATAAATAATGTAAAAATTTTTATTTTTTATGAAAAATAACTATAATTCACTCCCCCGCCAAACTAAGGGGCGATGACCGCTACGCGCTCCATAAAATTATAAAACAATCACTGCCGATAACAGGCCAATTACACCACCAAACACACCGCCCCACACCACCAGCCAACCAAGATGTTCTTTGATCATCTGCTGCACCATCTCTTTTACCAGTGTTGGTGTTAACTCTTCCAAGCGTGCTTCAATGATATCGGCGATCTTGGCGCGAATCTCTGCCATCACTTTAGGTTGATCGATCTCATCCTGTAGCAGTTGTTTAAATGTCTCCTTCTCGGTCATCTCGATAATTGACTCTTTCATGCCTGCCATAAATGGCTCCTGCAAGGAAGCTAAGGCCTTGGCACCACCAATCATTTTTAACATGCTGCCAAATGAAGACTCCATAATCACTTCTACCAACTTATCAAACGACGGCGAAAAATCGACCTTCTCGATCACCACCCAAAGTTGCAGTGTAGATTTGTGTCCATTGTCAGAGACAAAGCGATCGATATTATCTTGACTAAAAAATTGCTCCATCATTAGGCTTCTGATAGCGCCCTTAAACTCTTCAAAACGTGCCGGAATCACACCGGAGCCCACCAGGCCAGGGACTTTTTCGAACAGCATGTGAATAGCCAGCCAGTTGGTTAACGCACCTGACAAGGCAAACAGGCCAACCATCATCACTAGGTCGTTGTGCAGTCTCCAACCTACAATAAGCACGATGGTGGAGACCAGATTGGTTAAAAAACTTTTATTCATTGATTTACTTCTCTTCTTTATGAATGGTGATTTTAGATCACAAATTTAGCTGTCTGTTTAGAAGTTTGATCTCGGTCGCATCTGCCCGCGCTCGCAACTGACCACAACCACCGTCGACATCCTGTCCCGCTGAGTGGCGCAATTTTGTCAGGATACCGCGCCGATGGAGGTAGCGCGCCATAAACGCGGCGTGTTCCCATGAGGGTCGTTTAAAGTCGAGGCCATCGACACTGTTATAAGGGATTAGATTCATCACTGCATACTTTCCCGCAAGTAGACGTGCGATCCCCTCTAACTCCTCTTCACTGTCGTTGATTCCCTCCATCAACGTCCACTGGTACTGAATTGGATAACCCGTAGCGCGGGCGTAGTCTTCACCTAGCGCTACCAGTTCATCGATAGCAATGCGCTGCGCCTGTGGCAGCAGCTTGGCGCGCAACTCGACATTGGTTGAATGGAGTGACAACGCCAATGCAGGCTTAACGATACCCAACGGCAACTGCTCAAATACACGCCGATCACCTACCGTGGAAAAGACTAGGTTCTTGTGGCCAATCGCCCCCTCCATGCCCAGCAGTTCAATCGCCTCCAGTACGTTATCTATATTGTGGGCTGGCTCACCCATCCCCATGAACACTACCTTTTTGACAATGCGCTTAGTTCGCGCCAGTGCCACCTGCGCTACGATCTCCGCACTGCCCAGCTGGCGCACCAAACCATTACGCCCCGTCATGCAGAAAACGCAGCCCACCGCACACCCCACCTGGGTCGAAACACACAGACCATCACGTGGCAGCAATACACTCTCCACCGTCTGGCCATCGGCCAATTCCACCAACAGACGTGTAGCGCCGTCCTCACTGCCAAACTCGGCTTGGATGCGGGCTAACGCCTGCACCTCAGCCATAATCTGTGGCAATTCATTACGAACCAGCAAAGGTAGAAAATCCTCCGGCCGAACATACTTGGTACCGAGAGGAATAGATTGAGACCAGGATCGAAGCACAGCCTGCTCATGACAAAGCTTGGCGCCAAGAGAACGTAGACGCTGACGAATATGGTGGATACGCATAAGGAGGCGGATTGTAGCAGGCCGGTATGTTGGCGGCGAGTGCGGAAGCATTATTACAGAGCCGCTATCCCGTAATTCTGTCATTCGGATTCACACAGTCTTTAGTGCGAGTCCATGCCTCACACTACTTGGTCACTGTCGTATATGCCCGCGCTGGAGGAAAAAAATCCACAACCGCGAGAATGCTGCGTATCTATCTGCCACACATAAACGAAAAACTAGCGCGGCCATACAAACATCAGTAAGCAAGTCCTCTTAGCGCATGCCAAAATCTCGATTAGATCGATGGGATGACGACCTCTATCTCCTCTTCCTGAGCGAAGCCATAATTTAACGCTGCCTCAGGGCGTTGTAAATAATATCCCTGGATGTAGTTGATGCCTTTTTGCCAGAGGAATGCCAAGGATGAGGCATCTTGCACGAATTGGGCGATGGTCAGTACGGTTTTATCTTTGGCGTAATTTGAAATATGTTCTACTGCCAACTGTTTTTTCCTGTCGTTAGAGATGTCTTGGATAAGATGCCCGGCTATTTTCAGATAATTTACGCTAAGGGTTACAACCAATTGCTGATGTCTTTCACTGTTATCCACGCGATCCAGACAGATCTGGCATTTGTTCATTTTTATCGCGCTGACCAAGGTCTTGGCGCGCTGTTCGTACTTGGCGGCCGTATCAGCGGTGATCTCAAAAACCAGGCGATATTCAGGAAGATTGGCATTGTGCATCTGTTCACTGAACCAACGGATAAACTTATCATCACGCAGACTAAATTTAGAGAGCTTTACGAATAGCCTTATCGATGAATCATCAGGGAAGCGGAGTTTTATTTTTTTAATGGCATGTTCAATCACCCAGCGATCAATAGCGGGCATCAAGCCTAACCTTTCGGCAATAGCAATGAAGATGGCTGGGCTAATCTCATCGCCATCATCATCGAGCATACGCAGCAATATTTCATAGTTCGATGCCGGTTGGGCATTGAGATTCACGACAGGCTGAAAGACGCAGGAGAAACGATTTTTTTCCAGTGCATCAATAATGCGCCGAAACCATCTGGCATCCTCTTGTGAGAGCGTGGCGGGATCGACCGGTTCGGTAACCAGAACCTCTTCCGGATCAATCTTGGCAACGCTGGCCTGCTGCTTGATGGAAACGACGGAAATTTTGTCACCCTCATCAACTGGTTTGATCAGACAAGCGCCTATAATATGCCCTAATAGTTTGGCGTGCTTGCAGGAGACGGCCTCACTGGCCCCAGCCAGCAAGGCATCATAACGGATATTTTCATCGCTTTCCTGGCTCACAATGACAACTGGCAAGGTCACGCTGCATTGCCTTGCCATGCTGACGATCAGAGGAAAATCAACACCCTCGGGCAAACGGTTTGATACCAGCAACATATCCCAATCGCCTTTTTTTAATTCTGCGGCGAGCAGTGCAAGGCTATCGGCCATTTTCCCTTTCAAGGTAAAGCCCGCCTTGGCGACAGTACTTGCTATCTCCTTGGCAAAGTCACTGCCAGAGGCGACAACAATTGCTTTTAAATTGGTTGTTGAATTCATTGGAATGTCGCTCCCTGCGTTGAATTAATAATAAATTTTTAGTGATTGTCGTGATTAAGAAAAAATATCACTCGCCAGCAATCGTTACACAATTTCGTCCATTAGATTTTGAGCGATAAAGAGCGTCATCCGCACTTTTCAATAATGCAGTTGGTGTGTCGCCATTATGTGGGAATGTGGACACGCCAATGCTAACTGTCAACTTTCCACCTGGCTGGGTCTCTTCACCATCAATTACGTGCTGTTCAATCTGCAGACGCAAACTCTCTGCCAAAATAGCTGCCCCACTTCGTGGCGTTTCGGTCAGTAACAATACAAACTCTTCACCGCCATAGCGATAGGCAAGATCTGATGTGCGTAGCCGATTTTCCAATAATTGTGCGATTGATTTAAGAACAGTGTCCCCTTTTGGATGCCCGTGGGAATCGTTATAGCTTTTGAAGTTATCAACATCAAAAAATATAATGGAGAATTCACGCCCGTAACGTTTGGATCGCGCCACTTCAAGCACCAGGCTTTCATGTAAGTAGCGGTGATTGTAAAGATTGGTAAGGCCGTCTCGGATTGCCAGATCCCGTAGAACAGAATTAACCTCTTCTAGCTCTTTATTATTGATATACAACCGTTCGACTAAAACTCTGTTTTCAACAACTAGGCGCACTTTTTCAAAGGCCCGATTAACAACAGCTGAGATGATATCAAGCTCCTCAAATGGTTTTATCAGATAATCATAAGCCCCCTCACGCAAGGCGGTAACTGCCGTGTCCAGAGATGCGTGACTGGTAATGATAACGACCTGGGTATCCTCATTTTCTTGTTTGATTTTTTTTAACAAATCAATGCCGCTCATTCCTGGCATACGAATGTCGGTAACTACTAGGGGAAATTGATCCTCTGCGAACAGCTGTAAGGCCTCTTCGGCCGTGGCAGCCGTTGTGACGTCATAGCCATCTTCAGTGAGAACCTCTGACAACAAGTCGCGCAGCGACATTTCATCATCGACTACCAAAACTCGCAGACCTTCAGGGTTTATGTTTTCATTTGCCATTAACGTTCCTGATACACCCCAATGGTGAGATGAGTAATAGAGCTACACCTAAAGTATGTTTCGGAAGAATTATGTAATTCTTGAATTGATATCACGCAATTCCCGAGTTTTCCTCAGCAACAATCTTGAATTTGTCATAAACCGGTAGAGTAAAGATAAACGCCGCCCCTTCACCAAGCTTGCTTTCTACCCTCAAAGCTCCTTGGTGATCACGAATGATGCCAAAGGTTACAGATAGACCCAATCCAGTTCCCTTTCCAACTGGTTTAGTTGTAAAGAATGGTTCAAATACCTTTTCCATGATCTCCGGCGGGATGCCAGGACCATTATCACGCACACAAACCTCAATCAAGCCAGTGTCGGTCAAGGCGCTTGTGATACGAACTTCACCAGAGCTACCTTCCATCGCCTGCTGGGCATTGATCAGGAAGTTGATTAAGACCTGTTGCAATTGGTTACCATCGGCATAAACCTTGGGCAAATCGGGTACCAACTCTTTTATCAGTCTAATTTGATTGACGCCTAGCTGATGATCCACAATTGTTGCAGCATCCTCAATCACGTTATTAATATCGGTTGGGCGTTTATGCCCGGCCTCACGACGTGAAAATTTCATTAGGTTTTCAATAATGTCTTTGCAGCGTTTGGTCTCTTTTTCAATGATGGCGAGGTTTTTGTAAATGGGGCCATCCTTCTCAACCTTGCGTTTCGATAGCTGGGCATAACCAAGAATACCCGCCAACGGATTTTTTATTTCGTGTGCAATACCGGCACCTAACTGACCAAAAGCAGCCATTTTTTCAGATTGCACCAGGGCGGACTGCGCGGTGTGCAATGCCTCTTCACGATCGTGTAATTCAACGGCCATGTGATTGAAGGACCCCGCCAGAGCGCCAATTTCATCACGTGATCCAGCATCCAAACGCACATTGAAGTTACCCTGCCCCACTACTTTTACCGCCTCAGATAAACGTTCAATTGGACGTGTGAGCCGCTGCGCCCAGAGAATCCCGATAATGGCCGCCAATACCAACAGGCCCAGCGCCACCCACACCATGTTGTCGAGCAGTTCGCGAGCCGTCAGATAAGCAGCGCTTTTAGGCACCTGTACTGCGCCAATTAGCGTACCGCGCTGGGCGCGGGCATAACCTGCCACAACTGCTTCACCACTGGGGAGAGCATATTCCAACGTGGTGGCAGCGCTTTGCCCCTGCCTGAGCACCTGCAATTTAGCTAACGCATCCACGGGCATCCAATCCAGTTCAGCATGTTTAACCACCAAAGCAATATCTTTATGGGCGAGTACATTGCCTTCGCTATCGAGCACAAAGGTTTCAAATACGGAGGAGCGCTGAGTCAATGCCAACAAATTATCCAGCCGGATAACAGCGGCAGCAACATTGCTCACTCCAATCTTTTGATCGTTCATTGTAATTGCAATGGTCAACGTGGGCAGTGCTTCGTTCATGCTTGAGTTCACAGCATAGACATCTCCAGCCCGAATAGCAGCAAGTGGCAAGGGGTGTTTTTGGCGATAGGCTTCGAGATCCGCCCTGCTGAGGCCGGCGCGCTCAAGTGAACTGGTATCGTAAACCGTCACTTGCTCTTCGTTTTTGTCATAGAGGGTAACCGCGACAAACTCATCAATATCTTCGAACAGCTCTCGTAAAAGCTTGTTTTTATCATTCTGTGGTATAGCCGAATCAAGCATGATGCGAGAAAAAAGCCTGAGCCGCTCCTGATAGCCAGTATGTAATGTATTGGTCTCATCAGCCACATGTTGTGCAACAATTGAGGTTAAGTCGTAAATATACGTCGTTTTGTCAGTGTGAAATAGTTTCGCCATAGTGTAAGTGATCGCGCCCACCACCATGGTAATCACCACCAGTAGCGTCAGCATCAATTTAAAACGAATGGGGAATCTTATCTCCACAGCCGCTTACCTAAAACTTTCCATAGACCATGCCTGATTTGTAGGTCACATTTCCCGCCACATCAATCGCCTCCACAACCAATACATTTACTCCCTGTTGCAACTGCAGGACGTATGCAAAATCACCCTCTTCATTGGGCTTTACCACTTGGCCGTTAACCAATAATTGAGCGTTTTTTTCAGTACTACCATTCAGGGTAATGGTCGACAGCTCACTCATCTTTTGAGGAAAAAGCACTTCAAGAGCCGGTGGAACCTTATCCTGTTCAATACTCAGCAGTTGCACGGCGCTATATTCACCTTCGGCCCAATCCTGAAGGGCCTTAATCCGCCAAAAATAGTTTCCCTGATGAAGATTACCGTGGCTGAATATTGTTTTTGATACCGTTTCATCAACAACAACCTGTGTGAAAGCTTTGTCTCGCGCTATCTGAATACGGTAGCCCGTCACCTCTTTTAGAGTTTTCCATTCAAATTTCACTAGCGGTGGCAACTCACGGTATATAAATTTCTTTTGATCGGGAGGGCGAACAAGACTCACTTTCGCTGGCAACATCACCTTACGTGGCGCTGCGCCCTGCTCCGCCGTGGCGGATTGGTTCGCTTCGACAATGATGCTCTTCCCCATTGAAATCAGTTCTGCCTGCCCTGAAACAACTGTTAACGTCGACGATTTGTCCGGATTAACCTTGACACTAAATTGTGCGGTGTCATCTCCCCCATTGATCCGAGCAACAGCATTCGGCGTGGCTACCTCAACCTGCAAAGCCAGTTGTCCAGCCCCTGAAATCGTTCCACTCAACTCACCGTCCACCACCATGACCTGCGAACGCCGTTCATTGCGGAACAGATCTTTTTCCATACGCTGGATAATAATAAGAGAGTTGGCCCCCATCGTCAGGCGGCTCGATTTATCAAAGACAATCTCAGCACTTGCGCCATTGAATGTTTGCACAGCATCACGATCAAACAAGGCTGTACCGCCAACCACTGTATTCCAAGCGATGCCATCAGAGGCTTTGCGCTTAACTGATTTATCGGTTTGATCTAACACCGCCGCCAGTCCGTCCATGTTCGCCAAGCTGGCCTCATAGTCACCTGAACTGATATGCAGATTATGTTTTGATACTGCCAATTTTTCACTCTTTCTATCCAGTATGCCGGCCAGCCCACTGCCACTCGGAAACAGTTTATTGATCATTAACATAATGATTGAAAAAGCGACAAGCACCAA
>JAYUTP010000184.1:0-3139 GCA_043755075.1 Tenderia sp. (SeqCode) | reverse complement strand
GCGGGTCTGGCTGGTTACACCACCTTGATACGCTCAGGGGGTGGCAACTTGGAGGCACAATCGGGCAGCGGGCTGAACGCGGATGGCCACAGTTGCGGTCTGGCCCCAAACCGACTCATTGCGCGTGACAGTATCGATTCAATCACTTTACACCTAGACCCCACCCTGGCCATCGATCCACTCTTTTTAAATACCACTCCGGTCCATAAACTGCTGACGGGTAGCGCAGCAATCGATAAGGCCAATGGCGCGAGCTGCCCGCAGGTTGATCAACGCTTTCTGCTCAGGGGGGATGGCACATGCGACATCGGCGCCTATGAGTTTGGCGCCAGCCTATCGAGACAGCACGACATGGTCGATCTGAAAGTCACCATCAGTGACAATGTTGACCCGGTGAGACCCAATGATGACCTGATGCCGCTGACCTACAAGGTCATCCTCACCAATCTCTACGTCAACGCCTCAGCTCAGGGGGTTAATCTTGAGATCAAGCTTCCGGTCCATTTCACCTTCACCACTATAACCAGTACATCCACCGCCACCCCGCCCCGCTGCGATGCCAAGCCAGATGCACAAGGCTACATTCGCTGCTTCATGGACACACTTCCCGGGCTGGCACGTGTTGAGGTCTTTGTTACCGGTTCCCCCACCGTAGTGCCAGATGGAATCATCATCACCACCGAGGCAGGTGTTACCAGCAGCACTAAGGATGCCTTCCTCGCTAACAACCGTGACTCCGAGAGTACCGTTGTCGACAGCAATGCCAGTCCCACGAACAACTTCGGTGGTCTGGGCAGCAGCGCTCGCAATGGCGGTGGCGGGTCACTCCACCCCATGTGGCTACTGACACTGGGCGGTCTGTTGCTGGCACGGCGCCAGCGCCGCTGTTAAGCACGCTACTTCATAGCCAACCGTTGGGCTACCTCGGCAACGCGGTGGCCCAATGCCTTGCAGAGCCGCCCCTCCTCTTCACTCACGCCTCTTTTACCGTCGATCCCGGCATAATGGCTGGCGCCATAAGGCGTGCCACCTGACTGTGTTGTGGTGAGATCCTTCTCGCTGTAAGGAAGCCCCATCACCAACATGCCGTGATGAAGCAGTGGCAACATCATCGACAGCAGCACACTCTCCTGCCCACCATGCAGTGTTCCTGATGAGGTAAAAAGCGCCGCTGGTTTACCCACCATAGAGCCAGAGAGCCACAACGAACCCGTGGTATCGAGAAAATATTTCAGCGGTGCCGCCATATTGCCAAAATAAGCCGGACTGCCAAGCGCCAGACCAGCACACTCTTTAAGGTCATCCACCGTCACGTAAGGGGCGCCAACATCGGGGATTGCCGCTGCCACCGTTTCACACACCGTGGATACTGGCGGTACAGTGCGCAAGCGCGCCTCCATGCCCAACACCTCCTCCACCCCACGCGCCACCAATTGCGCCATCCGCGCCACGCTGCCGTCACGGCTGTAATAAAGCACCAGAATTTCCGCCATCACCACTCCCACATCGATTGTTATATCCATCCAGCCTTACCTTGACAGTGCGTAAAGGCCGGTGCTAGTTTTTACCGAAGTATACTTCAAGCGAAAAGAAAGCCCTTTGCCAAACGTTAACAACACCATGAATAAATTGCAGCAGTTCGGCTCGTTTTTACGCTTTCTCGCCCAGACCTTTTATGACGACCGCTGTCTACGCAGTGCTGGCGCACTCTGTTTCACCAGCCTGTTGTCGTTAGTACCACTGGTAGCCGTCATATTCTCTATCCTTTCCGCCTTTCCCGTCTTTGAAACTTTTTTTACTCAGATCCAGAGTTTTATTTTCGAGAACTTCGTCCCCACCTCGGGTGCTGTTTTAGAACAGCATCTAACAGAGCTCACCGCCAAAACCTCGCAGATGACCGGCATCGGCATGGCCTTTTTAATCCTCTCCGCATTGCTGCTGATGGACACCATCGAAGGCGCGCTCAACGACATCTGGTACATCACCGCCAAGCGTAAACCAGCCGCCAAATTCATGGTCTACTGGGCGGTACTGACCCTAGGGCCGCTGCTGATTGGTGCCAGCCTGGCCGGTACCTCTTATCTAGCATCGTTGCCGCTGCTGAGCGACACGGCCATGATCATCGATATCAAAACCAAGCTGCTTGGCCTGCTGCCGTTTTTCGCCACCACCCTCGCCTGCACCCTGCTTTACGCCGTGGTTCCCAACACCTATGTGCCGCTGCGTAACGCCCTGATCAGTGCGGTGGTCGCCGCCGTGCTCTTCGAATTAGCCAAAAAAGGGTTTACTTTTTACATCACCACCTTCCCCACTTATCAGATGATTTATGGCGCGCTCGCCACCATTCCCGTTTTTCTGCTCTGGCTCTTTATCTCCTGGGTGGTGGTGCTGCTAGGGGCTGAACTCAGCTTTTGCCTGACCCATTTCAGTTATGTTAAGGCACAGCGCAAACGCCCCACACTGGGGGAGTCTGTGCTGCACGACTTCCGTGCTTTGGGCCTAATCTGGCAGGCCCAGCGCACGGGCCAGCCACCCGCCACTGAAAAGCTACTGGAAAATGAACAGCTGCTGGATGAGGCCAATTTGGATGATGCGCTGATGCGCCTGGAAGCGGCCCTTTTAATCCATCGGACGCCGGATAATGACTGGTCCCTCTCAAGAGATATGTCGACACTGACCCTGTCCGACCTCTACCATGCCCAGCAGCTGGCGCTGCCTGAGTTCAATACCAAGTGGCTGGGAGAAGATCCGTGGTATCAGGCGCTCCACCAAGCGGTGGCCAAATCCAACCAGCTCACCCTGGCAGCACAAAACACGCCACTCCAGCGGCTCTACCCAACAACGGCCAGCAGCCACTAGGTTACAAAAAAACGTGATGGCTTCGTGATAAAGCCGTGATAGCTCTCTGGAACACTTCCTCGATTCGCCCTCACGGGTAATCAGAAGGAGTTCCAAATGAATCGCTACGGATCTAGATGTCGCAAGCACCTTGCAACGGCAGCGTTGGTACTGGGGATATTCACCACCGCCAGCCACTCCGCCCCCACCGGGCCTAATATCGCCCTGAAAAAAGCCACTGCGGTCTCTTCGTTTTACAACGCCGCCACCAAAGGCGATAAAGCCGTTGATAGCAACGTTG
>JAYUTP010000183.1:0-4399 GCA_043755075.1 Tenderia sp. (SeqCode) | reverse complement strand
CTCGGCTCGTGCCTCGCTGGCCGCTTCATTGTAGCAACGCAGCTCGGGTGCATTGCCGGAGGGACGCAGATGGATCACCTCCTCATTTTCAAAGGTGATACGCAGACCATCGGTGGCATCGATGGATTTAACCTTGCCTGCCTCAGCACCAAAGACCGCCTCGATCGCCTGTTTATCCTTATTAAAATTACCGCTATTGAAGGTGACGATATGGCTCTGACTCAGCTCGGTAGGAAACTCCTTGAGTCGGTCGCTGTTGGTAAAACGTGGCGGCAGCTGTTTTAGCAGGCCGGAGATGGAAACTTTGTGCTGCTTCGCCAGCATCAGGATCGCCAGCGGCACGATGATGGCGTCGCGGGTTGGCAGCGGCGGCAGATGGCAACCCTCGCGATCAAAACCACTGGCGATCAGAAAGCCGCCGTTGGCCTCATAACCGACCACGCCTGTTGCGCCCGTCGCCAGTGCCTCATCCATCGCTGCAATCACAAAGGGTGAGCCGATGCGGGTGCGCTTCACTTCGCCAAACCAGCCGCATTTCTCCACCGCGCTGTTGCTGCTCACCGGCGTCGCCACTACCTGGGCGCCGAGATAGCGGGCGCAGAGAATGCCCGCCACATCGCCACGCAGCCAACGGCCGCGCTCATCACTCACCAGCGGCCGGTCGCCATCACCATCGGCGGAGATGATGCAGTCGAAGTCATACTCCTTGCCCCACTTGGCCGCCAGCTCGACATCCTCCGGCCGCACTGCTTCGGTATCGACCGGGATAAATTTCGCCGAGCGCCCCAGCGCCACCACCTCCGCTCCCAGCCCCTTGAGGATCTTCGCCATCACATCGCGGGCAACGCTGGAGTGCTGATAGACGCCAATGCGTTGCCCCGCCAATACCTGGCGCGGGAAAAAGTTGAGATAGCGCAGCACATAATTGTGTTCCGCCTCGCCATCCACAGCGGGCAGCGTGAAGGGGGTGATTGAGCCGCCATTGCACTTAAAACGATCGCCAGGAATCACCACCTGCTGGGCGCAGATCCCCTCCTCATCACGCTTAAGAATCTCCCCCGTCGCTTTGTTGAATTTGATGCCATTGCGATCATCGGGGATATGGCTGCCGGTCATCATCAGGCTGGGAATACCATTATTGATGCCGTAAAGCGCCACGGCCGGGGTGGGGATAAAGCCGCAATTGACCGGCACACAACCCGCATCGGTCACCGCCAACGCAGCGGCGGCCATGATGCGCGGCGAGCTGGGGCGAAAATCCCCGGCAATCGCCACCCGCGAACCACGTTGCAGTTCGCCGCCACCCTCAAGATACTGGAGAAAGGCGAGCACATAGGCGTAACAGACCCGGTCAGTCATGTCCGTCGCCAGCCCGCGGGCGCCGCTGGTGCCAAACTTCACGCCGCTTACGGCCATCAAGTCGGCAATCCGGATGCTCTGTTCCTGTACTATGGGGGTCATAACCACTACGCCTCGCTGTACTTAATTAACGATAGAAAATAGGAGTTTATCAGGTTGGTAACTGATCCTCTTGATGTCTTATCCTCTTGGTTGACATTCAGCACCGCACAGGCACAATCGCGCCATGCCCCAGTCCGATCTTTTTCTGCCCGACTATGCCGTGCGCGTCTCACCCCGCGCCAAGCGGCTGCAGCTACGGGTAAAACCCTCCGGCCAAGTTGAGGTGGTGGTGCCCAAGGGCGTGGCGCTACGCCATGTGCCCGGTTTTGTCGCCGAGCATGAAGGGTGGCTGCGCCAGACATTAAGCCGCATCCCGCAACTCCCAGCCACCACAGCGCTGCCCGAAACTATCACCCTGGCCGCCATTGCCGGTGAGTGGCAGGTGAGTTATCAGCACGGCCGTCGCCCCCGCGTCATCGACCACGCCGCCGCGCCAGTCGCGCAGCTGCAAGTCTCTGGCGACAATGAACCGCAGCAGCGCGCCGCCTTGCAGCGCTGGCTCAGCCAGCTTGCCAAAGAGTGCCTGATCCCCTGGCTGGCAGAGGTGAGCGCCGAGATCAGCCTGCCTTTTGCGGGAGCCACCGTACGGGCGCAGAAGAGCCGCTGGGGCAGCTGCAACTCGCGCCAGCAAATCAACCTCAACCGCGCCCTGATGTTTATGTCGCCGGAGGCCGTCCGTTATCTTTTTATCCATGAACTTTGCCACACCGTGCAGATGAACCACTCGGCCCGCTACTGGGCGCTAGTAGCAAAATTCGATCCGCACTATCGTCGCCACGAAGCGGAGCTGCGCCGAGCAATGACCACCCTGCCACGCTGGGCATTACCGGAGTAACCGCTGGGCACGAGGCCGCGTATTTATCCCCCGTACCCAAGCCCCCCTGAGAGCCTGACGGATTTAATCAATCTTTGACCGAAAGCCGGTTAGGGTATATGTTTTATCCTCCATCTTCAGGCTACCTAGGAAATATTACCGAATGAAAGCCAAACTCTTTTTCCTATTTTTGGTCATCACCGCCACGCTCACACTGGCACTACTGCCCGCTGCGCAAGCCGCCGGGTCAACACTGGCCACAAAACAGATGGCCGAGATCATTCTCAGCATGGATAAGCAGCCGAACAAGAAGGCAAAAATCACTCTGGACGATATCGCCAAGGACAGCTCATCCACCGGCAATGAGCAGCAGCTGGCCAGCTCCATGCTGCATATGGATCAGAAGATTCGCCCGGAAGACAAAGCCACGCTGATGAAAATATGGCTCAGCCCTTCCGCCGCTGAAACAGAGCGAGCACTGGCCAAGGCGCTAATGAAGTTCGATAAAAAATCGGACGACAATGTGAAGGCAGCACTGAGCCAATTTGCCCAGGACAAAGCAAAATAAAAGGTTTCTATTTGCATAACACCAAAAGCCCCGTTCACGGGGCTTTTTTATATCGCCACACTGTTTGCATCATGTCACCCACCAGCGACATTACGCCTAGTGGCCAACTCGCATATACTGACGGGCGACGCGTGTTTCATGCGGCCTTACACCAATAGATTTCACAGCACACGGAGTTTTTAAGGATGCCAAGACTGTTTTCTGAATACCGCCTAGGGGGAGCAACCCTGCACAATCGCCTGGTGATGGCGCCTCTGACCCGCTGCCGAGCAATCAACAATCTACCTAATGAATTGATGGTGGAGTACTACCGCCAGCGCGCATCGGCAGGGTTGATTGTGACCGAAGGGGTGGCTCCTTCGCCGAATGGCTTGGGTTATGCCCGCATCCCGGGAATCTTTTCAAAAGAACAGATAGAGGCCTGGAAACCGTTTACCGCTGCGGTGCATGAAGCGGGTGGCAGCATCTTTATGCAGCTGATGCATTGCGGCCGCGTCTCCCATCCGCTCAATATGCCCGCCGGTACACGTGTCCTAGCGCCATCGGCGATCGCCGCCGCAAGCGAGATGTATACCGATGCCGAAGGGATGAAGCCGCTACCGGTACCGATTGCGATGACCAAGGATGACATTCAGAAAACCCGTGAAGAGTATGTGCAGGCCGCCCGCAATGCGGTAGAGGCGGGGTTTGATGGTGTGGAGCTGCACGCCGCCAACGGCTATCTGCTGGAGCAGTTCATCCGCCCCAGCTCGAACCAACGGAATGACGAGTACGGTGGCGGCATCGAAAACCGTTCACGTTTTCTTTTTGAAGTGGCTAACGAAACCCTCGACGCCATCGGCCACAGCAAGGTCGGGATACGCCTTTCACCTTACGGCGTCTTCAACGACATGCCGCTCTATGAGGCGATGGAGGATGACTACAACTATCTGGCGTTGCATATTGACGACCTCGAATGCCTCTACATTCACATGGTCGATCACTCGTCGACAGGTGCGCCGACCGTGCCCGACTCCATCAAGCAGAGCTTCCGCGACAACTTCTGCGGCACCATGATTCTCTCCGGGGGCTACGATCTGGCACGCGCAAGAGCAGATGTCGACAGCGGCCGCGCCGATCTGGTGGCCGTAGGCCGCCCCTTCCTCGCCAACCCAGATCTGATCAGCCGCTGGCAAGCGGGCGCGCCGTTGAACGAACCGGACCCCAGCACCTTCTACACACCGGGTGCGAAGGGTTATACAGACTACCCAACCCTGCGCTAGATTTTTCCTAAGCCCCTCCCTAATAAAGAGGGGCTTTTATCATGCCGTTGTGACTGAGACGACTCAATAATCCCACCGCACCAACCATGCCAGTGCCGCGGAGAATCAGCAGCGACTCCATGTCCAACGGCGGCCACCTCCTCCTTCATTGGCGCAGATAGATAAGTGTGAGCCTGACCGGAATGCAGCTATCAGGGCGGCGTATGCAACGGGTGCTTATTCTTATCAACAAATTGCCGAGTATTTTGGGCTGCACTTTACAACGGTGGGTCGGATTGTCAGGGTAGAGGAGTG
>JAYUTP010000182.1:0-5626 GCA_043755075.1 Tenderia sp. (SeqCode) | reverse complement strand
CCAACGGAAACAGCTTATCTTCAAATCCAGGCTTACAGAACGCCGGCGTGGTAGGCGTGTTCAGATGGCGAACATTGGTGTCGAGCAGGTAGAGGTTGGGAGTCTCACATGCGCCCGGACGATGACGGCGAATTCGCCCTGCCAACTGAATGATCGAGCGCATGGACGAGGGTTCGACGATACCCCAGTCATAGTCATGATCGCGGCCAACTTCCGCGACCGCCGTCGCCAGCACTACGAATATCTGATTCTGTTCTGCGTGGTTGTCGAGTAACCGCCTAAGCTCAGCGTCCTCAAATACTGCCAACGGCTTTTTGCGATTAAGCAAGCGATCCAGCCGTCGCTCGATCCCGGAGCGCACCAGCAAAGGGTGCTGCGAATGATAAATACATAGATGCACACGACAATCTTCCTGCGCGCCCATGGCATAAAGTGCTTTGGCGGTCTCTGTCAGCGGATCAATGTTGGCCATACGAATCAGCCCAAAGCTCACTCGCTTGCCGGTAGCAGGATCGACGGTATGGTGTTGGGCGTGAAGCACGTGTAAGTGGGTATGTAAATGTACTGCCAACTCCTTGCAGATTGCCTCTCGCGCCTGCCCGTAAGCAATTGGCAAGGACTTGACCTCGGCACGACGACGCACCTCCGCTTGAGCCAGCTTGCGCAAACGTTTGTCCACAAAGGTCTGGTGGGCTCTTTGAAATTCATCACCATCGGTATGATCACTGGCATCCACAGAGAACTCATCAAACCAGGCACAACAGACATTCAATGGCAGACCCGGTATGCCCCGGTTACGCTGGTAACTACGCCGCCCTTCGAGATACGCCTGAAACAATCCCTGTATCAGTGCTGGCGGTAGCGTGGCAGAAGAGAGCAACACGCGACTACCGAGCAATCCGGCCCAATGAACCAGTCGCGTTAACGCTGGCAGATCTTCAATACCAAAGTCATCGGGTTCGTCCAGCACCAGATCGGAGCTCATCAGTCTCAGCATCGGCGGGATTTGATGACAGCCTCGCGTGCCTTCGGTGGCTGGCATTAGATGATCAATAGTGCAGGCGAGAATGGGGGCGTTGAGCAGCTTTTGGGCATCCTGATTTTTTGCCAGCCAACGGTTCAGCGGGCCATCTTCCAGGCTACCCTCAAAATGTACATAGTGATTTTCGGGTAACAGGTCTGCCATCGACTCAGACCCGGTATTCGCCAAGGACTTTGCCACATCACGTTGATGCTCATGCAATGCGCGAATCGCGCCGCCCCCCACCAGCACCGCCAAATCTTCTGCACCTAACCCTAGCTGCTCACGGTAGGCATCCCCCGTTTGCAATGTCAGAGTGCGGAGTCCCAACGCGATAACAAAACGTGCACCTTTGTGAGGATCGGCCAGCGCATAAAGAATTCGACCATTGGCCAGGGTCTTACCGCAGCCGGTAGAGGCCATGTTGACGCCAAAAAATCCCTGCTGCGTACTGCGCATCTGAAGGCTTTCGGCCAGATCAAACGCCCGATCTTGCCAGCGGAATCCATCATCCTTGCTACGCTGACGAAACCCTTTGTGGCGGGCAATCGTTGGCAGGTGATGCGCGAGACGGGGCAAGGTCTTAACAATCTTGCTGGCATTAACCTCAACACCGATCAGGTGCTCATCCAGTCGCTGCTTGAGATCTCCTGTATTCCGATCGGTATTGGCGAACAATGGAAATTTGGCATCCCCGTAGCGGGCATGACTGGGCTCACTGGAGTAGTAGTGGTCGGCCAATATCAACGCCATGCGGGACAGATGTAAGATATAAGGATCGTCGCACCACTCTGTAGTCAACATATTGGGGCGTTGCTGTATCGCCTGCGCCACTTTGCTTACGTGTTCACGCCAATGTGTACTGTCAAACGGCAGCCCCTGCTTGAAACGCCAGCAATTTTCAATATCTTTCTGGCTTGCATCACTGCGGCTACCGCACCATTGATCCTCAATGGTCTCGGGCAAACGATTCAGCGTGGCCCATTGCAACGGTGCGTCATATTCCTGTGTTGGCATACGGTGATGACTGACAATCAGCCAACCGATCACACGCGCCAGAGGCGGCAATTTTTTGAAAGGACTTAGCGTGCGGTCGTCAACACCATCACGCAGCAGCTGATCCTGCCATTTATTGTCAGAAACGGTGAGCGATGACAGCCGATCCAACCATTCAGTATCGCTCGCTTTCCCGACAAAGGCTTCAAACAATCTGAGAGAAACCCATTCATGGCGATAGGCGTCGGCCACAGGCATTTTGCTGGTAAGTTTAGCCTGAAAGGCCACACTGGCCTTGCCAATGTCATGAAACAGCGCCGCCAGAGAAGCCAGAAGCCTGATCTCTTCTGCTGTGTGCCAGTCGTTTTCATCCTTGCTACGCAACACGTCTCTGGTTGTCGTATTGGTAGGGGTGGCCCCTTGTGCGTTGAAACACGCCGCATCACCCACCACCCAGATCAGCTCACTATGATCTTTGCCGCGTATCCAGTGACAGGCAACCGCCGTATTTTTGCGTGCTGTCTTACGCAGCATTTTATGCAGCGTCTCAATGCCTTGCTGAGTTATTGCGGTTTGCCAGGTTCTATCGCCTCTCCGCTCGGCAAATTGATCCAGAATCCGCCGGGTTTCGTTCAATGCATTTTTGCTGCATTGCGAGATCAGCAAGATATTCATTAGGCACGCCCGCCAATGTCCATCGCGATGGCTTTAAGCGTGTCAATCATGAAATCTAGCGCTTCGGTGCGAGTCAGCGCCTCAATACAGGCTTGGCGAAACTCCTGCTCATCATGCCCGGCCATGGCCGAAATAAAGGCCTGCGGCAAAATCACAGCGTCTTTCACCAAATCGGCGACATCAAACACTAAACCACCCCGGCGCGTCTTGCCATGAAGAACCGCCAAGCCATGGGGCAGCCCCAGCACCCAGGTGGCGGTGGCTCCAAGTCCATAGGCCAGATAGTTCCCATGATCCAGAAAACGGTTCGCAGGGTCAGCACCAGTACCACGCTTACTACGCACAAAATCACCATAACCCAATGTACGGGCAGCAATCTTATAAAGCGCTTTCGTCAAGTGAGCCTCAATGGTCAGCAACTCTGTTGTATCAATGGCTTGTTCAATGGCCTGATGTGTTTTTTCCAGCATCGACGAAAGTAAGGTTCCGGCCACATCAAAGCCAGCGTCACGCAATATCCGACTGGTTAACCAATGTTGTTGCAGTCGCTTAAGACGAGAGGATTGTATTACCTTTGCCGCTTCCAACTTTTTGGCATCATCAAACCAGAACCTCACCCAGTGCTGAAGATACTCTGTAGGTCGATATTCACTTTGCGGAGCGAACCACGCTACTTCAATATCAACCTCATTGGCACTAAACAGTGGTGTGCCACCGCCACCACAGAAGCCCACCAACACACCCGCTTTAGCCAACTCACGCATGGCTGCCTGAGTTATTGATGTGCCCGTCCCTAACAGCAGGCAAGTGGTATTTGCTATTGGGATATTCCAATAGAGCGACGCCTTGCCTTCATCAGTCACATATTCAACCCGACCACCATTAACCAAAACACGGCAATGCTGAAGGTAATAGATATTTGCACGTTTTGAATGCAAAACACTTTTCAGATCACTTGGAGATAAGTCATCCATTACGGCCTATTCCATATTTCTAATAATTGCCAATATGCATCAACGCGCTCCTGCTGTTCTTTATATTGTCCCGCCATGCCTTTTTCCTTCATCCGGCGGATAACGCAAAAATCGCTCATCCGCCCTACATTTTTATTTTGTACCACGCCCCCTGCTCCAAAACGTGGTACACCCCGCTACTTATATTTTTCTGCTGCGGCTATCAGTCGCTCCTTCACCGCCTGCCTTAACTCCTCCGGGGCGATCACCTCTACATCTGGCCCATATTTGAGAATGTCCATAATCAGTTCTTCTGCTTTGCTGTAGGGGAGTTGCAGTTCGTAACGGCTATCGTCTAGAAAGCGTCCTTGCTGCTTTGAATGCCAGCGCTCTTCGCTGACCCAACGGGCGCGGTAAGGCGTGAAGTGGAGGATGGCGGTGTTGCCGCCTTTGCCGGCGAAGATGCCGTAGGCGTCGGCGAAGTGTGCTTGCAGTTGCTGTTCGTCGATCTGTTGCGCGGGGGTGTTGAGCAGTTGGATATTTTTAATGCGGTCGATGGCGAAGTTGCGCAGTTCGTTGCGCAGGTGGCAATGGGCGTCGAGGTACCAGTTATCGCGGTAATGAACGAGGCGTTGCGGGCTGACGGTGCGCTGTTTGATCTCGTCTTTGCCACGGGAGTGATACTCAAAGATGAGTTTTTTGCGTTGCAGCGCCCCCTCCGCCACTTGCTGGAAGGCATCGCCGCCGTTGCGCACTCCCATGCCAAGCAGGCGAATGCCTTGCCTGATCTGGCCGTTGCCAAACTGTTTGCTGACGAGTAACTCTTCTATCCGTTTTTGAAAGGGGCGTAGCTGCTCTTCGAGCAGGCCGGGCTGAAGATCGCCGATGAGCTGACTGAAAATGGCAAGGGCTTGCAGTTCGTGGGCGTTGAACCAGAGGCCAGGCAGTTCGTAAGGGTGGTCGGCTGCTTTACGATTGTAATAGTAACCGTTGGCGACGGTGTCGTATTCAATGGGCGCGCCTAGAAATTCGCGCATGTAGTCGATGGTGCGGCCAATGGTGCCGCGTTTGCATTCGAACACAGCTTCGATACGTGAGCGCGGCACAGGTAAGCGTGCCGCACTCAGTATCTTATGCAGCGCATAGATACGATCAAACTTGTCCAAACTACCCCCGTAATCCAGATATTTATTTTTTGCCTACTCGTCGATACTACCCAACTCCAGCGCACTATAGCTATCCGTTTATTTCTCGCTCCGCATCGGCTGCCCTTCGCGGCTGAAATCGCTCCCTCACTATTAAAAAAATCGCCATGCGCTTGAATTAGGTAATGAGTTAGAAGATGCTGGCCAGCCCCGCATCGGGTTACTATATAAAGATGTTATCGATAGCGACCCTGTTCCTCCATCAAAAGCCAAAACAGACCCAAACTATGACCGAATCCATTGCCAAACATACTGCCAATCACCCCGCCGCTTGGTGGGGGCCGCGTGAGCTTGAGTGCGATCAGGCGTTGAAGTTCGAGCTAGAGGGACTGCAACTGGCCATTGCGCGTCAGGCCCATGAATGGAGTTTTTTTTATAACCAGCCCGGTATCCAGGCGGAACAGCCAACCAGCCATTGGCAGCAGCAATTGGGAGTTATTGATCCGGATAAGTACAAAGAAGTGGCGCGTTTTATGTTCCGCGAAACCCACGCCCGTCTGGGAATTTTGCCAGCGCTGGCTGATCGCCCGGTAATTTCCAAACCGATCACGGCGCTCAATCTGCCGTCAGAGGAGGAGATGACGATCTATGTCAGCTCACCGCTGTGGTTGCAGATCTACAGTGAAGAGTCCAGGGAACCGCTGCTCGACATCCCGATCCAGCGCACCTCTGACACTTGGTTTGGCCCATCGACCCAGAGCGGCGAACTCTGTTACGCCAGTCGCACCCATGGCCGCCTGTCGCTGGAAAACGTGCCGCTGCGGCTACATCGCGCC
>JAYUTP010000181.1:0-2308 GCA_043755075.1 Tenderia sp. (SeqCode) | reverse complement strand
TCTTCTCTGGCTTGATCCAGAGTCTTTGGCGCATATTTCTCTGCCTTCTGTTTTTTGGCATTTTCAATCGCCGCCTTGGCAGCATCCATCATGCCAAGCTTCAGCGCAGCCAACTCCAATTTGGAGTACCCGTCGATCAATTCCGGGCGGCGTTTCTTGGCAATTTCGGTCTGATTTTTTTCGATTAACTCAGTAGTGTCCGTGAGTTTTTCTTCCTGCTCTTCAAACTCGTCTGCCAGCGTTGATGGTGCCCCGGCTTTTTCTGCTCGTGCCCGCACTGAGAGCACTTCACCTAAAATATCCTTGCTGATACGAGTGTCGGCGTTGACCTTGTCGAGCACGGCAAGTCCTTCTGCGGCGGCTTTATTGGCGACGGCTGGGTTATTGTCGTGCGCGGCGTCCAAGGCTTTTTCCAGCGATTTTTTTGTAGTGCGGTAGCCTATGGGGGCTAGGTATTCCGAACCGTTGCTGTCCGCTTGGCTTAATCCGGTCTCCAAGCGTGCAACTTGCTCAAATTGCGACCTGACCTGCTCTGTGGTGAGTTTGGGTTGGCTTGCGCAGCCGGCCATTAATGCGGCGGCTAGCAAACTCAGAGAGAAAAGTCCCATCCTTGTTTTGTTCATGGCATTACCTCTTAAATGTTAAGGGCTGTGAATGAAAGGGTTGGATTGTAGTGAATGTATAAAGGTGGCGCGAGCCAAAAGCAGGTGACTGTCTGTCGATAATTGTGAATTACGAAGGAGATTAAGTCAAGGAATAACCGTTTCATTATTAATACAGTGTTTTATAAAAGAAACATAAAGAAGGTGTTTGTTGGCAAAATACAATGCGCCTCTACTGAAGTAATTGTTGGCTAAAGTGCACTGAGCAGCAGGTTGCCATAACCATTCACTGTGTAACGCTAACTCTCGCCAATAAATTGTAGTTGCCACGGTTTCGGTGATCAATGTTGGAACGCGGATCTGCTGCCTGACCATTAGCTATTCGTGTTTTCAAATGAGCACGAAGTCGGTAAAGGTGCTGCCGGTATCGACGCTCAATAAAATATTACGCGGACGCCGCAGGGCGGAGACGGAACTTTCATCTGTTTGTGTCATCATATGCAGCGAATTATACGGCCCTCGTCGATGTTTATCATTTGACGCGGGGCACCCTCCAGGCACGAAAATTCATTCAAAAACTGTGACCATGACTAACAATAATGTTTTGATTCAAGTGGATCAGGTGAGCCGCTATTACGGCCATCTGTGCGCGGTGGATAACATCAGTTTTGAGGTGCGGCGGGGCGAGGTGCTGGGTTTTCTCGGCCCCAATGGCGCCGGTAAATCGACTACCATGCAGATGCTCAGCGGCAATCTTGCCCCCAGCGCCGGGCGGATTCTGATCAATGGCATCGATCTGCTCGACAGCCCAAAAGAGGCGAAGGCGCAGCTCGGCTATCTGCCCGATCAGCCGCCGCTTTATCGTGAGCTGACGGTAGATGAGTATCTGCTCTACTGCGCCCGTCTCAACCGTATAGCCAAATCCAAATGTCGCGAGGCGGTCAATAGCGCCAAGGAGCGTTGCGGTTTGACGGAGGTGGGCAAACGCCTCATCGGTAATCTCTCCAAAGGGTTTCGCCAGCGCATCGGTATCGCCCAGGCGATCATCCATTCGCCTGCGGTTGTCATTCTGGATGAACCGACCGTCGGTCTCGATCCGATTCAGATCCGCGAGATTCGCGCGTTGATTCGCGAGCTGCGCAGTGAACACAGCGTCATCCTCTCTACCCACATTCTGCCGGAGGTGCAGGCGGTGTGTGATCAGGTGCGGATCATCAGCCGGGGCAAGTTGGTGTTGCATGACACCATTGAAGGTTTGCAACAACGGATGCAGGGTTCGAATCTACAACTGGCGCTGCGACGGCCACCCCCCTTGAGTCAGTTGCAACAGCTGGCGGGTGTGAGTGAGGTGACGGCGTTGAGCGATGGCCGTTTCCGCATCATAACGGCAGTGGGCAGTGAGTTGGCTGAGCAGTTGGTGCAGCAATCGGTGCAGCACGACTGGGGGCTTTATGAGCTGACGCCAGAGCGCATCACGCTGGAACAGGTATTTGTGGATATCACCACGGAAGAGCATACAGCCGTGACTGAAACGGTAGAGGCAGCAGTATGATGATCTTTACGATTGCATGGCGTGAATTGCGCACGCTGTTTTTATCGCCCCTGGCGTGGTCGATCTTGGCGGTGGTGCAGCTGATTTTGGCCTATCTCTTTTTGAGTCAGCTCGATACTTATATGTCATTGCAGTCGCAACTGCTGGGCATGCC
>JAYUTP010000180.1:0-8644 GCA_043755075.1 Tenderia sp. (SeqCode) | reverse complement strand
GCCTCATCCGCCAGCTGAATGAGCGCCCCGGCCTGACTGGCGGCAAAGCGGATGGAAAAGAAGGCAATCAGCTCGCGACGGGTATCGGCCAGCTGCTCGCTGATGGACTGCACACCGCGCCGGGCCGCGGAGAAGCCGGTGTTGATGCGGCCGCTCTCGCGGGTGGCGACATCCCCCAGCGCCTGTAGCCCGCCCCGGACATTCCCCACCTCGGCCTTGAGTTGGCCGCCATCTGCGGTTATTCTGACATTTAAACGGAGGTCATTAGCCATGACAAAACATCCTCATCCCATGCTTATGGTCAGCAGCGCAGGCGCGGCCTTTCTGCTGGCCTTCATGGTCAGCCCGTGGTTTTTTGTGCTGGTGGCGCTCTTCCTCGCCGTCTGGGCACTGGGCTTCGCTGGCTGGTTATTCAGTTGACTGTTCATTCCTTGCCTCCCAGCATCCGCCACATCTTTTTGTAACCCACATCATCTGCCCAACTGGCGCGGCCAATCGCCAGCGCTAGGCGTGCCTGGCTGATCTCCTGGCGCTCGATGGCGGCACAAAATCCGCGCAACTGCGCCAGGGTGTAGTCCATCACGTCGGCGAGTCGATGCCCGGCACCGATGAGCCGCTGGATGGCTCCGAACCAAGGTTCGGGTTCTGATTCAGCTTCGCCGCCATGCGCTGAATCGCCCCCTTGATCTGCCGGGTAAAAAAATCGGCATTGACGGCAATCACCGCCTCCACCAGCTCTGCCAGATCCCCCAGATGCAACTCATCGAGCCACTCACGCTCGCACCGGGCGCCGATGATGGCGATATCGATGATCGACTCAGCGTGCCGCTCCAGCAGCTCCACCACCGACACCCCCGCCACCAGCTCATCAAAGAGGGGGGCGACGGCCTTGACCATCGCCGCCAGCTCCTTAACCCGGATGGGGGTAATCTCCAAACTCCGCCCCGCCACCTCGATGGCGACGGGCTGCGGTACCAACTGCTCCAGATCACTCATGCCTCACCTCACACCATCACAATGCGGCCAAACTGGCCGAGGGTGACGTCGGCGGCTTTGGTGCTGTCGTAGAGCACGCTGCCGCTCAGATCGAGCGATGCCAGCTCGTCAGTGATCAGCGCCAGATTGCTGGCTGGGGAGAGCGCGGCGCGATACAGCTCCACCAAAATTCCCTTGTTGCTGTCGGCGGTATTGATGCCCTCGAAGCGCAACCACACCTCCGGCAGTGGCTGGGTAAACATGTTGATGTTGTCCACCGTCGCGCTGGAGTAGGCCGCTCTAAACGGCTGAACGTAGGGGGCGCCGATGGTCAGATTGAGGAAACTGAGTGACCCCAGATCACTGCTGTTGACGCTGTAGTTGGTGCCCTGCGCCAGCGTCTTCGGTGTGGCGGTGCTGTCCGTCACTACCACGCTCGATACTTTTTGCCTCTGCAGCCGCACGAAGTCGCCCACGGCCACGGGATTGGGCAGCGCTTCCGCCGTCACGTTACCGCCGACGATCTGTGCGCCAACACCATGCAGCCCCAGCGCCAGATTCTGCCGAGTGAAATCCTCCAGCTTGAAGCTCAGACTGGCCTTTTTGCTAGTGATCAGACGCAGGTCTGTCAGGCGCTGACCGGTGCTGGACTCCTTATGTTCGAACACATCGGTCTCCAGCGACACGCTCAGGCCGTTGACATTGCCGAGCTCGCGGAACACACCTGGCACACCGTTGACAGCGGTGGCCACATATACTTTCCCTTGAAGCGATAAGTATGGCATTACTGGGGCTCCTTCTTAGCTTTGGTTTCTTTGGCGGCACCGATAGCAATCAGCCAATCGGCGTTGTCCTTGTCCATCATCAACACCGCGCCCTCTGGATAATCACGTCCATCATGGGTATGCGGTTTGAACAGTTCGATCTCTTTCATGGTTGGCATCATTGCGCTCCTGTTAAAATCATTGGGGCTGCGAACAGCAGCGGAAAATAACCTACGCGGTCAGAATATTCAGGCGGTGGTGATGGCATCCGGCGCAATGGCCGGTCAGTGGGGATTGGCTTCCACCCCATCAACAGCGCCAGCACACGCGCCATCAGCGGCCCGGCCTCTTCGCGGATGCCAACACCACTGCGCTGAGCGACATTGCGGACCACAATCACCACACCCCACTGCTGCTCGATGCGCTGCGCGGCACCCTGGCCCGCATCGCCCTGGATCACATCGCCCTGGTAGATCACATAGGCGCACGGGGTGGGCAGCTTGATCTCCTCGATGCTGGTGTAGTCGCTCCAACCCGAGACCTGCCGCAGCTCCGGCATCTCCGTTTTCAGGCGGTCGATGATCAGCCCCTCCAGCGCCAGATAGTCACTCATCGCAACACCTCCTCGACGTGATCGTTGATGATGCGGAGTATCTCGGCGCGGTTCTCCGGGCTGACGCCCAGGAACGGCCGCGCCGGAATCTTCACCTTGCGGCCCCACCCGGCCATGCCGCCGAACTGGTGGATGGCGCCGTAGACCATGTTGGTGCCAATCTCCACGCCATCGCCCGTGACCCGGTAGGTGATGGAGTCGCGCAAATGGCCGCGATCCACCAGCGGACGGCTATTACTGAATATGCCCTGGGCACGCTTGGTGAGGCCGCCGCCTTTCTTGTATGCTTTTTTGCCACCGGCACGCTGCGATAGCGTGGCCTGAGAGAGTGGCAACCACGGCCGCCCCTCGGGATCGGTTGACTCCTTGAACCGCCGCTTGGTCACCGACTGCATGTAACTGCCGATATTCGTCAGCACCTTGCGGAGGTCCAGTGCACTGAGCCGCCCGAGCTTGGCCATCACCTCGGCATCGTTGAAATAGATCCGCGCCCCGGCCATCAGTAACTGCCCCAGTCGGTACCACTCACACCCTGCGCTGTGACCATGCGGCCACCGCTGATAGCGGGAGCGTCTTCAGCCCCCAGTGAGGCACGGCCGGCTGCAATATCACGCAACCAGGTGATGGCTTTGTCATATGATTTTTCAACATGCTCCGGCGCGCCGTTGGAGTAGAGATAGAACATGGCCAGATCACCGCAATACCGCGCCAACGGGCTGGCATTGATCACCACCTGGCTCAGTGGCAGCGTGCGCACCCGCTGCAGATAGCTGTCGATGGTGGCGCTGGCGTCGGTGATGGCGGCGGCCAGCACGTCGGTATCGATCATGCCGCGCCGGTGGAGGTCAGTCAGCTGCTCCATCTCGACCGCGTCGAAACGGTCGATCATCTGTTGTTCCGTGACGTACATCATTGCGCACCTCTCAACATTGCCGTCACCACATCATTCCACTCGCCGCGCACGCCAGCGCCGGGATTGTCGGCGATGGCTTGCATGTCGTAACGCCCTCGATGAGTCAACACCACGCTGTGCGCCACGCGCCCGCGCCAGGTGTTGGCGCTGCCAGGCACCAGGGTCAGCGAGACTGGCCCAGCCACTGTCAGCCCGCCTTGTCTGAGTGTGATGGTCACACTGTAGCCCGCCGAGATTGGCGAGCCGTCCTCGGCATTGGTCAGCTTGTCCAGCTCGACAGTGTTGGTGTTGTTGATCCAGATGACGGTCACGATTACACCGCGTTCACTGTATTCGTCACGGTCAGCTGCCAGCTCTGGGCACTGGTCTTGGTGCCCAATGCCTCGACCTTGCGGTTCATCATCGTGCCAGCAGCCGCGGCATTGAAAACGCCCCATTCGTTCCAGGCGAAATTCGCTTCTGCTGTGCCGAACAGCGAACGGAATGTGAGTACGTTGGCAGTGCGAGTGGGATACCCGGCCTCCATAACCTTGCGCAACTTGTTCGTCGCCGCCTGCATGTCGGTCTGCGCGGCGGCGAACGCCGTGATTGAATCGCCCACGCCGATATTGGCGTTGGCGGCATTGAATGCCGTCACTGCCTCGCCGATGGCGGCCTGCGTCAGGTGATCGCGAAACGCGTTTGTCATAGCCATTATTATCGTTGCTCCTCTTTTGTGAGTACGGCATGGCCGGTGCCATCGCCGCTAAACCATTTGATCGTGGCGCCCTCGCCAGCTCGATAGGTGGTCTTCATCTCGCACCCGGCGATGCCCTCGATGATCTCGGCAGGCTCCTTGTATTCGCCCGCGGCGGGCGGATCGCCGTTGAACTTGACCAGCTCGACGCGCTGCTCCTGAATCTGCACCGCCTGGAGATCAGTGCTCATCATTCACCTTCGTCTGGCCGCTCAGGGTGGGGTACATGCGCAGCCGCGCAGTGAGCCGCGCGATGATGACGCCGATGGCTTGACGCATCGCTTCGTCGGTGACGGAGATACTCAGCGTATCGAGCGTGGCCAGCAGCACCGCCAACTGGGACTGGTCGGCCACTGACAGCGTCACCGCATCACTGCGGCTGAGTGCAGACAACAGCGCAACGATCTCGGTAACAGACATACCCAGCGTGTCACTCCGCATCAGCCGCGCCAGCACTGCGGTGGCGGCATCACTGATCGACACCCCGAGCGCATCGCTCACCTGGATGACACTCGCAATCGTGGCCAGCCCCTCAGCGGTGGACATGCTCACCGAATCACTCGCCGCGAGCGCGCAGAGCAATTGCACCGCTTCAGCGGATGAGAGATTGAGTCCATCAGCAGCAGTGACCGTGCCGTAGCAGCTCGCTATATCGGCGATGGCAACGGCGATGGCATCCGCAACGGCAACGCGCACCTGAGCCGCGCTGGCCTCGCTGATGGCCGCTGCCACACTATCGGCGGCAGAGAGCACCACGGAGATTGATGCTGCCACGTCTGTGATGCTGCACGACAACGAGTCCGCCAGAGATGACAGGAGGGTGCTGGCGGAGGTGTCGCCGACAGCGGTGATCAGTGAGTCGCTGGATGTGATAATGATGGGGCCACCGGCCGAGAAAAAAGTTGTTTCCGCCGACGCCTCGATCAATTGCGATATATTATCAGACAACGATTTTACATCGGCAGCCGGAAGCGCCTTACTGGATAGATATGTCCAGCCAATGCTACAGGCTAAGTAACTGGTCCCACTAGAGCGGGCTAATCGGAAATTATCAGAGACGCCAGTATTAAGCGCTCCTGCCGCTGGGGCATTATCAGTTTCAACACCATTTTTATAGGCGCGTAATGTCGTACCGTCCCACGTCAATCCAAGCACATACCACACACCGGCTAATAGTGGGCCGAATGTAGCGACCGGGTAAGCTGCACCTATATGTAGTGAGGCTGCGCCACGATAACTGGCATTGTCGTGATTCCAGCCTAACGAATACTGATCTCGCCAGGCCAGTTGCGCTGTACCCGCGGCAGAAGGGGCTGCGGTTCCACGAACTAGCGCGAGCAGAGTGAGGCTTGAGGGATTGGCGGTGATCCCAGTTTCTACGGATTGCGCGACACCATCGAAATTGCTAACTTTGCCTGGGGTACTAAACCCAATTGTCTGCGAAACGCTTGCTGGCAGTGCGAGTGTTACTAGATTAACAGCCCTGGGATAGCCGCCGCGCCAAAATCCAATATCCGGCGCCAGCGGATGAGCTCTATTGAGTGATGCAATCTGCCCGCTGTGCGGATTAAATGGCGTTGGGATTGAAAAAATTTGCATGGGTTATCCCGCTGTTGTGTGACTCGCAATAGTTGCAATGTCAACGGGCTGTCCTGTATTTCTGCACACCGCCACTTTATAAAACCTGTCGCCCATAGGCATTGGAATTTTAGCCGACGCCACTGAGCGTGCAACCGTATCTCCAGAGAAGATTTGCCGCCAGAAATAGTTAGCTGGAACGTCTACGTTGGATTGACCTACCCACACCTGAGCGGGAGCTGTGGGCCCAATTGCGCTATTTTGTACCGCTACTAAAACCGCACCGCCGTAGCCTGTGGATACATCCATTGCGGCACTTAATGTTACTCTGTCCACCGTCGCGACCGTTACCGCGCTATTCGCGCCTGGGTCTTGTTCGATCACGTAGGTAATGGTCGTCCCTGACGCTACTGTAATTGCGAACACGCCATTGTATTCATCCAGATCGTGGCCTTGGATGAGACAATTATCTCCCGTTGCCAGCGTTGCTGTAGCCAGCATCGTGAGTGTGGCAGTTGTACCAACCCGTGTTGTTGCGGCATTGGCGACGAGTTGCGCAAACGCCAGATTCGCTGTGCCATGCGCGATGCAAGGCAGCGCTACGGTAGTTGTTGGCATTGATTGTCCTTTATAGAATCGTTTAGCTCCACATGCCTAGGTCGGTGGTTGGTTTGTTTGATGTAACTAACTAGGCGCCAGAGAATCATTATTTTTTCTTTGTGGATGGTGTGGCGTCAGCCACAGAGGGCGCGGCGTCAGCAATTATCTCTGGCGCTGCCATCGCCGCAATCGCACCCACCGCCAGCAGCGGTGCCGCCTCTTCATCGGTCAGCTCGATGGGCTTATCGATGGCGTAACGCTTATTGTCGTGATCAATGGGCGTGAGTACTTTATAGTTACTTTTGGGCATGATGCCTCCATATATAAGAGTGGGCCGTTCCGCGAGCCCACTCTACTTTTTGCCTTCGCCATGCCCCCTCGCGGTCAGAGGCATGGCTATCCATATCAATACTGGGCGGCGGCTCGGCTCACGGGGTTGTTCTTAGGCCACGACGTTCTGGAAGAAGTACCCAACATCATTGGCCGAGATCACTTCCTTGATTGACTCACCCGAGCGAATCCGCATGCCACCGCGCAGGCCAGCCCGTGGCTCTGGCAGTTCACCAGCGATGCGGGTACCGAACTGGGCCGTGAAGCCGAACGTAGGCTGATCGGCATCCGCCATGTCTTGAGACACATAGAGCAGGGCGCAGTGCTTGCCCCACACCCGCGTCATCGTGGGGGTCTGTCCTTTTCTCGCGCTATTCACGAATCCGGCGCCGATGACCACTTGTTTGACTTCGAGTATGTCGGCCAGCTGCTGGCGCGTGATGGCACCGCCAGTCTGGGCGGATGCGTTGGCGCCCTGCAACAGCCGTGGGTGCTGGCGCATTTTGGTCCAGGCGGCCTGTCCCAGTACCACGGTATTGGGGCGGAACAGCGGTACATCCAACGCCAGTAACAGTGCATCCAACGGGTTGGAGTTGGCGAAATCAGACCACTGGCTGACACCCGACAGAGTGGCTTGATTGCCTACCGGATAGGTGCCCGAGGCAAACACGGTATTGGCCACACGGATCTCGCGATCCAGCAATACCAGCCCGGTCAGCAGTGACGTGCTCTTGGCCTGAGGGCTGACAGCGCCCGCAGGTTTTGACATGGCATTCCATGCCTCGATCTCATCGTTGGGCACCAGGTCATCCAGCCCCCAGTCGACACACTCGTCAGGGACCAGCATGCCACCAAAGTCGACCATCGTCGGCTCTGACTTACGCCCCACCTTGGTATCGGGCACGGTGTAACCATCGGCGGTTGTGTACCGTGTGTAGGAGAATCTCTTGCCTGTCTTGAGGATACGCGGCAATACCGCGTCAGCGATCATATCGACATCGCGATTTTTGTAGCCAATCGCAATCGCGGTAAGCTCAGGATTGACCGGAAATGATGTAGTAGCCATATTTACTCCCCTTTAACCTTGGACTTGGCCGCCTTGGACCAGTACGCGAATAACATCGCCAGCCGCCACGGCTGACTCCAGTGCCAGGCCTAACACGCGATTGTTGACGCCTGCTGCCGGTGCAGCCGTCACGGCACGCCCGACGGCATCCGATGTCACCAGCGCTCCGCGAGTGATCGCGGCACCAGCTTCAGTAAACGCGATCCACGCATGCACTACATCACAGCGCTCACCCGCTGCTGGCCCTACATCAGCCACCACCCCAATGATAAGATCGGTGGCTGCCGTGGCTAACGTTACCGTCCCATCGGCCGTGCCTAACCTTACGATTCGGAACGGGTTGATGGCCGCTTGCGCGACGTAATTTTTAATCAGTCCTGGATTGCTCATGTCGATTCCTCTTGTTAAACGTGCTGCGCACTGACGTGCGCTACGGCCTGGGCAATGTTGATACGGCGCCCGGCGGCCTCCTCGGTTGCTATGAAATCCTGCGCGGCCCGCTCGATTGCATGCGCGTCGGTCAGGTCGACGGTGGCAGCGCCTGTATCAGCTTTTCCGGGCTTCACCTCCGGCAAACACGTAGCCGCAAAGTCACGGAACCACTGCCCCTTGTTGACCTTCTTCTTCTGGCCGTCGGCGGCGCTGAATTCAAACTCGGCGGCGGATTGATCCGGACCCTCGAGCGAGTGCAGGAAGTCCACCATGCCCTCCATTTTCGCCGGGGCGTGGCCCGCATCCACCAGACCGTGATGGAATGCAGTGAACTCGGTGCTTTTGTTCTTGCGCCGCTCAGTATCAAGCTGCTGCTGCAGGGTGGTTTGCTCTGCGCTGAATTCGACGCGCGCGGCCTCTTTGGCTGTCGCCACGGCGGCATCAATCGCCGCCTGATGTTCTGCTGGGGTCACTGTGGTTTCTCCTGTGGTGGGGGCGGTAAACATGGATGGCTGTGTTTGTACGGGGGGCTGGCTCAGCTCGTTGGCATGACGATCCAGCGTGGTGATCTCATAATCGGGCAGCACCTGGTCGGCTACCTCCAACCCCTTGTCACTGATCAGCCAGTCGCGCAGGC
>JAYUTP010000179.1:0-6147 GCA_043755075.1 Tenderia sp. (SeqCode) | reverse complement strand
TCGCCTTCAGCGCCTGGCTACTAAGCCTAGAATACCTCGACTACCCCATGGGCAATCACGGCATCCAGTTTCCACAACAACGCCAACAACTCAAACAGCATCGCCTCAACACGCTGAGTTTTGGTGGCGGCATCATGGTGCTGACGATGATTCCGGTGGTGAACTTTATTGTCATGCCACTGGCAGTGGCGGGGGCGACGGCGCTTTATCTAGAGCGGATTGCAGAACCCCGGAAGGGGTGATTCTCATTGTCACTCTCGCTACCGCCCGACGCTCTTTGACATTCCGCTAGTGACAACCTGTTTCCCCACCAGTAGCGTGATAATATTCCGGCTTCTAATCTAGTGGACGAAATCGCATGACTTACTGCCTCGCCATCGCAACTAAAAAAGGTCTGGTCTTTGCCAGCGATACCCGCACCAATGCTGGTGTTGATAACATCAACACCTACCGCAAGATGCGTAGCTTCGCCTGGCCCGACCGGGTATTGGTACTGCTCAGCGCAGGCAACCTCGCCACCACTCAGGCAGTGGCAAGACGATTGGAGAGCGACGTCGCCACTGAGTATCACGACGGTGTCACACTCAAAAATGCCACTACCGTCAGCGAAGCCGCAGAGTACATCGGCCGCATCTCGCGCGAGATCCAAAATTATCAGCGCTCACTGCTGGCACAACAGTCGGCCTTCGATGCTGGTGCCACTTTTATCTTCGGCGGCCAGATTGCCGGACAGCCGCCAGAACTCTATCTCATCTACCCCGAAGGCAACTTCATCACCTACTCGGCAGAACACCCCTTTCTGCAGATCGGCGAAACCAAATACGGCAAGCCGATCTTCGACCGCATCGTCAACAGCGATATGACGCTGGAAGACGCCGCCCGCGCCGCGCTGGTATCAATCGACTCCACCATCCGCAGTAACCTCTCGGTCGGCACCCCGATTGATTTGCTGATTTACGAGATCGATCAGCTCAACATCACCACTCAGCTCAGCCTCAGAGATGAACACCCGTACCTCATAGGTTTGCGTCAGCAATGGGGCGATGGTTTAAGACGAGTATTTAATGAGTTGCCCAGATTTGATTGGGAGAGTTAAAAACACTTAACGGGCAATAAACAAGCAGCAACACTCCAGTTCAGATTGATGACAAGGAAAGCCAACTAATGTGGATGCACACCGCCTGTAATATCGAACTTGAACTCGGGGACTCGACCCCATTGATATTCATGCTGCGCCCCCGCAGTGGTATACAACAGTGGATCGCACGAGAGACTTATACAATATTGCCCAGTGTTCCAGTCATGGAGTTTACGGACATCTTCGGCAATCTTTGTCAGCGCATGATGGCACCCGCCGGGGAGTTCTCTGTTCATACCTCAGCCGACGTCAGAACCATGGATAGGGTGGATAAAGCCCCCGGTGCCTATTTTGTAGAGATTCAAAATCTGCCCGACGCGGTGCTACTGTATTTGCACCCCAGTCGTTATTGCGAGTCGGATCGGTTCGGCAACCTGGCACGTGAAATTGTCGATGGAGAGCAACTCGGCTACGATCAAGTCAATAAAATCAGCGACTGGATTCGAACCTCGATACGCTACACCCCTGGCTCCAGCGCCTTTCCGCTCTCCGCTGTCGAGACCAATCTACGCGGTGACGGCGTCTGTCGTGATCTCGCCCATCTTGGCATCGCCCTCTGCCGTAGTATTAGCATCCCCGCACGTTTTGTGGTCGGCTTCCTCTACGGGCTTGAACCCATGGATATGCATGCTTGGTTCGAGGCGTATGTCGGTGGCCGCTGGTACACCTTTGACCCTACCGACAACGCGCTGCGTGGCGGACGGCTTGCGGTGGCCTACGGCCGCGATGCCGCCGATGTGGCGATCTACCATCAATTTGGTCCGCCCGCGCTTTTCAGCAGCATGGATGTACAGGTGGAGTTGCTGGATGGGCCGCCCAGCTCAAACTTGTTAAAGGCATTAGCGCACTAAGGCAGCACATTCATCAGCAGAGTTAGGCCCTATCTAGTGCATAGAGCTACTCCCACGAGCACTGCACAGATGAAATATCCGCAAAATCAAACGCACCTATTTGCATGAAACTATTTAACCAGTAGCAACAAATAGCTATAGGCGTAGTTATTGCTGCTGTATGGTAGAGCATAATGGCGCACAGTTACCTGCTGTGGCTGCCGAGCATTGATACGCAACCGGGAAATGAGCAATGACCATACGAGTAGCGCTTAACCATAAGACCCAATACCTTTACGACACCCCAGTGCAGCTCAGCCCGCATGTGTTCCGACTGCGGCCTGCGGTTCATTCGCGCACGCCGATCGAATCCTACTCGCTGCGCATCAAGCCCGAGAACCATTTCATCAACTGGCAGCAGGATCCGTTTGGCAACTACCTGGCGCGGGTGGTATTTCCAGAAAAGACCCAAGAACTTTCGATCGAGGTGGATCTGGTCGCTGATATGACGGTGATCAACCCCTTCGACTTTTTTGTTGAGAAATATGCCGAGCAATATCCCTTCAGCTACGACGCTCAGCTCAGCAAAGAGCTGGCGCCCTATCTGGAGGTGAAGGAGCGTGGTCCGCTGTTGGAGAAGTTCCTGGGCAAGGTTGACAGCTCACCGACAGCGATCGTCGATTTTCTGGTGGGACTGAACCAGCGGCTCTATCAGCACGTTAACTACACCATCCGTATGGAGGTGGGTGTGCAGAGCTGCGAAGAGACCCTCACCAAGGCGCTCGGTTCGTGTCGCGACTCGGGCTGGTTGTTGGTGCAGGTGCTGCGCCACCTGGGGCTGGCCGCCCGCTTCGTCTCTGGTTATTTAGTGCAACTCACGGCAGACGTCAAATCACTCGATGGACCTTCGGGGCCCGAAGAGGATTTCACCGACCTGCACGCCTGGGCCGAGGTCTATGTGCCCGGCGCGGGCTGGATCGGCCTCGACGCCACCTCCGGCTTATTCGCCGGAGAAGGTCACATCCCCCTCGCTTGCAGTGCCGATCCAGTGAGTGCGGCACCGGTCACTGGCGGCTATGAGGGCGCGAACAAGGTCAATGTCGAGTTCCGCTTCAACAACAGCGTGCAGCGCATTCACGAAGACCCGCGTGTCACCAAGCCTTATAGCGAAGAGCAGTGGACCGCGATCGAAACACTCGGTCACCAGATCGACGCGGAGCTGGAAGCGGGCGACGTGCGCCTGACCATGGGCGGCGAGCCGACCTTTGTCTCCATCGACGACATGGAATCAGCACAATGGAACACTGCCGCCGACGGCGCGGAAAAACGCCAGCTCGCCAGCGAACTGATGCTACGCCTGCGCGACAGCTTCGGCCCCGGCGGCATGCTCTACTACGGCCAGGGCAAATGGTATCCCGGCGAGCCACTACCGCGCTGGCAGCTGGCCTGTTTCTGGCGCAAAGATGGCGTACCCGTCTGGCATAACGCCGAGCTGCTGGCGGACGTCAATAAAGACTACGGTTTCACCCGCGAGCATGCCGATAAATTTGTGCAGCAACTGGCACAACGACTGGGGGTATCCGCTACCACCATCAAGCCCGGCTATGAGGATCACCTCCATTATCTGTTGCAGGAAGGGTTGATGCCCGCCAACCTCGATCCGCTCAAGGCCAACCTCAAAGACTCGCTGGAACGGAAACGTCTGGCCAAAGTGTTGACCGGTGATCTCGGCACACCAGTTGGCTACACCCTGCCATTACATTGGAATCGCAGAAACAGTTCGTGGGCCACCAGCACCTGGGCGTTCCGCCGTGGCGAAATGTTCCTGGTCCCCGGCGACTCCGCCATGGGCTTACGCCTGCCGCTCAACTCGCTTCCTTGGGTGGAGTTAAAGGATCGAGACGAAGAGCACGAGCGCAGTCTGTTCGAAGCAGTCGGCCCACTCGGTGACGTTGCAGGTGAAGTGGCACGGCGCTATAGCGAACGGGTCGAGAAAGAGGATCTGCATCCTGAGCTTCACAATCAAGAAGCCGCCGATGAACCAAAACAGCCGGAATGGATTCCCCACACCGCCCTCTGCGTCGAGCCGCGTAATGGCCGCATGCACATCTTCCTGCCACCCACTACCGAACTCGAACATTATCTTGATCTGGTGGCCACGGTCGAAGCGACCGCCGCCGCGCTCGACATGCCGGTGGTGCTGGAAGGCTACCAACCACCACGCGATCTGCGCCTAGTGCGCTTGCCGGTCACCCCCGATCCCGGCGTCATCGAGGTCAACATTCACCCGGCCGCCAGCTGGGACGAACTGGTGCGCAATACCACCACCCTCTACGAGCAGGCGCACCTCTCCCGCCTGGGTACCGAAAAATTCATGCTCGACGGCCGTCACAGCGGCACCGGCGGCGGCAACCACGTCACCCTCGGCGGCATCACCCCCGCCGACAGCCCGGTGCTGCGCCGCCCGGATATGTTGCGCAGCCTAGTCACCTACTGGCAGCACCACCCAGCACTGTCGTATCTGTTTTCAGGCCTGTTCATCGGCCCCACCAGCCAGGCGCCGCGCGTCGATGAGGCGCGTCACGAAAACCTCTACGAACTCGACATCGCCTTCCAGCAGATGCCCGAGGGCGAGGTGCCAGAACCCTGGCTGGTCGACCGCCTGCTGCGTCACCTGCTCATCGACGTCACCGGCAATACTCACCGCACTGAATTTTGCATCGACAAACTCTACTCGCCCGACGGCGACACCGGCCGCCTCGGCCTAGTCGAACTGCGCGCCTTCGAGATGCCACCCCATGCCCGCATGAGTCTGGTGCAGGTGCTACTGCTGCGCGCCCTGGTGGCGCGCTTCTGGAAGACCCCGTATCAACACGAACTGGTGCGCTGGGGCACCTCGCTGCACGACCGCTTCATGCTGCCCCACTACATCCGCGCCGACATGCAAGAAGTCGTACGCGACCTGCAACAAGCAGGTTATCCATTGCAGCTGGAGTGGTTCGAACCATTCCTCGAATTCCGCTTCCCCCACTACGGCACCGTCACCGTAAAAGATATCCAGCTCGAAGTACGCATGGCGATCGAGCCATGGCATGTGCTGGGTGAGGAGGTCAGCAGCACCGGCATGGCGCGTTACGTCGATTCATCGGTGGAACGAGTCCAAGTCAAAGTCAGTGGCATCAGCGGCGACCGTTACATCGTCACCTGCAACGGCCGCCGCGTCCCCCTACGCAGCACCGGCACCCAAGGCGAAATGGTCGCCGGCGTGCGCTATCGCGCCTGGGCACCACCCTCAGCCCTGCACCCCACCATCGGCGTGCAAGCACCCCTGGTCTTCGACATCGTCGACAGCTGGAATGGCCGCTCCATCGGCGGCTGCACCTACCACGTCACCCACCCCGGCGGCCGCAACTACGACGCCTTCCCCGTCAACGCCTACGAAGCCGAAGCCCGCCGCGTCAGCCGTTTTTGGAATCACGGCCATACGCCAGCAGCCGCAGATGAAGCAGCAGAGCTACCGCGTGAAGAGATCAACAAGGAGTATCCGCACACACTTGATTTGAGATGGCGGCCGCGCACAACACGAAGTAGTCGCAGCTAAACGGAGCCTTTCAAAAAATGTAGGGGGGATATACCCACTGGGCACAAGAGCGTTTTTTGCATAATCCACCAAGCGTACCCAAAGCGCTTCGCGAGGCAGGCTCTTGTGCAGCAACACATTGGGTGGTTAATCTCACACATACGGCGGAAGGCGCTGCGCTTTTCCGCCCTACTTAGGGCCTCGCCGAGTTATTAGATATTGCGCAGCTTTTCCCTAACATACTCAATGAACGGCAGTCCAATATTATAAAGTTCAAATATCTCATCCGTTGTTTTGTTGTCTAAGGAACCTCTGATTAATTCACAAACTGTAGTGGCATAGTAAAACTGGCCACCGACTTTTGAGTGATATGATCAGTCACAACAGAACGCTGTGACGCAATGACAAACAAAAAACGGGTATTCAGTACAGAGTTTACACTGGAATCTGCACAGCTCGTCGTAGACCAAAACTACAGTATAAAGGATGCTGCTGAGGCGGTTGGCGTGGGTAAATCGACATTGGAGTATTGGGTGCGGCAGCTACGAAAAGAGCGCCAAGGAAAAACGCCGACCGGTACCGCGCTGACTCCAGATCAG
>JAYUTP010000178.1:0-2056 GCA_043755075.1 Tenderia sp. (SeqCode) | reverse complement strand
AGCTTCATCAACCCGCCGCCAGGGGCCAACATCGGTTTTATGGAGAAGGAGATGGGGCAGCAGGTAGCGGCGGCGATGGCGCCTCATTTAACGGGCGAACAGCAGCCACAGGTGAGCCACTACTTCTTTGTTGCCTTTAACAACGGCATGTTCATGGGCGCGCAGACCGCCGACGCCACCCGCACTGGTGAGATGGTACCGATCATCAATCAGCTGATTGCCAGCTTCCCCGACACCATCGGTTTTGCTTTCAAAGCGTCGTTGTTTGGTGGGCTGGGCGGTGGCCGCTCCATCGACATTAACATCCAGGGGCGCGATCTTGAAGGGCTGCTCCAGGCCGGGGGTGCGGGTTTTATGGCAGTGCGCGAAGCGTTTGACTCGATGCCACGCCCTTTCCCCGGACTGGATCTGGCCGAGCCGGAGCTGCGCCTCGAACCCAACGAACGTCGTCTTGCCGAAGTGGGCTGGAACCGTGGCGACATGGGCGGCATTACCCGTGCCTTGGGCAGTGGGCTTTACGTGGCGGACTACTTCGATGGCGACAAACTCCTCGACGTGATCCTGCGTAGTCAAAGCTGGGATACTCCCGAGGCGCTGGCGGCCATCCCGCTGGCCACGCCAGAGGGCGGCATCCAGCCACTCGGCTCACTGGTAAGTGTGGAACGTACCGCTGGACCGGATCAGCTGCGTCGTATCGACCGCCGTCGCACCGTCACCTTACAAGTACGGTTGCCGGAGGGCATGTCGGTGGAGGAGGGGCTCGACCTCATCAAAGCCAAGGTCACCCCCGCCATCGAAGCCGCACTGCCGGAAGATGGCTCCATCAGCTACGCCGGATCAGCAGACAAGCTGCGCGACATGCTCAAAAACATGACCAGCACCTTCCTGCTCGCCATCGTCATCCTCTACCTGCTCATCAGCGCCCTGTTCCGCTCCTTCAAAGACAGCCTGCTGGTGCTGCTAACGATTCCACTGGCCACGGTAGGCGGCGTGCTAGCACTCTGGGTACTCAACCTAGTCGGCATCAAACAGCCAATGGATCTGCTCACCATGATCGGCTTCGTCATCCTGCTCGGCCTGATGGTCAACAACGCCATCCTCTTGGTAGACCTCACCCGCAGCGCCGAACGTGCAGGCACCTCGCGCCGCGACGCCGTGCAACAAGCGATCCGCCAACGCCTCCGCCCCATCCTCATGAGCACCCTCACCACCATCTTCGGCATGCTGCCACTGGTACTCATCCCCGGTGCCGGCACAGAACTCTATCGCGGTCTAGGCGCGGTAATCGTCGGTGGCATGGCCGTCAGCACACTCTTCACGCTAATACTGCTGCCGAGTCTGTTGCGGTTAGGGGAAGATAAACACAAAGCGGTTGCTTAAAATTGTTTTGAGTAATGCAGAAAATGAAAAAGCCCGTGTTGTTCAGCATGGGCTTTTTCTGTTTTCTTCTTTCTAATCGATCTGCAGGGACATTAGCCCAATGGGTTTTGTCGCTAAGCGCAGTCGAGAATCCGTGTGTCGATGAATGCGGTGCAGGATCACCAATCGGCCGGTAGCGGTCACTTAATGTAGGTTGGGTTGAACGCTTTTGGTGAAGCCCAACATAGTCGAAATGATTAGCAGTAGTTGTTGGGCTTCGTACCTCAGCCCAACCTACGAGCTGAAGATGAATGTCGGAGCCAAGGGTGTGCCTTACCCGCACATCAATCCGGGCATAAAGGCGGTAGAGAAGGTATGCACCCGCATCAGTGAGATAACGGCGAGGAACCAGACATGGAGACCGATGGACGAGGTAGTGCGCGATATGAATCGAACGCTACGCGGCTGGTCAGGGTATTTCCATTTCAGGAATTCATCGGCGGTATTTATCAAGGTGAAACGTCATGCGGAAGAACGGCTGAGAATCCACCTGCGCAAGCGGCACAAGGTTACGAACTGGAAGTCAGCAATGATCCAGTTTCCGAGGCGCGTGCTGTATGAGCGGTATGGGCTCTACAAACTATCAACAGTGGCTGGCTGGAAGATGGCGCATGCCTCGACGTGAAGAACATCGGAA
>JAYUTP010000177.1:0-13296 GCA_043755075.1 Tenderia sp. (SeqCode) | reverse complement strand
TCCGGCTGGTCAAAACCGGCAATCATGCGCAGCAGCGTAGTCTTGCCGCAGCCCGATGGCCCCAGTAGCGTGAAAAACTCGCCCGCCTCGATCTTGAGGCTGACCTTGTCGAGGGCCACGAAGCTGTCGAAATTTCGTGAGACTGCTTTAATTTCTAGCAACTTAACTGCATCTCCATCAGTGCATCTGGTGACCGAAAAACCATCAACTTCCAGAAAAAAGGGTGGCTTTAAAGTGGACTTGGAAAAATGGCCATATTCTTTCTCCATGTCGCCCGGTGGTCAATAGCGAATTCGGCTTCCGGGTGAATTTTTCCCGGTTTCAGCTTGATATCATTGGCCCGTTGAGGCTTTTAAGCGCTGTTTCAGCGTCTGGTTACATCAGAGGCAATGTCTTCGTCACTGGAAGCAAATCGGGAGCAGAGGCGAGTTTAAGGCTGTCACGAAACGAAAGAACCCCCATGAAAAATAAAAATTTTGTCCTATTGCCACTCATCGCTAGCCTAGCCGCCTGTGGGGTGGGGTGTAAAAGATACTAGCGTTGCCCATGACAGCGATACCATCAACGTTACTAATTTTGACACAGCAAAATCCAGTCGTGGCAGTCTGGTGTTGTTGAGTGCCGGGCGAAAGGTGGCGATCAAGGGCGAGGTGATAATGGCAGTTTCAGCGTCGCCATCATCGAGATCCAATAGGCGTCACGCAGCGCCTACAGCCGTGCCTGTTCGGTTGGCGATGATGCCGAGCTCAAAGACCTACTCATTGTTGTGAATGGCGCGAACCTGACTATTGCAGTTTCAAAGCACTAATATGTGAACGGAGTCAGCAATAACTGGATACGCAATGTTGTAAGTATCTGTTTTGTTTCAGAATATAGACGCCAAAAATAAAAAAGCCGACCACTGGGGTCGGCTTTTTTGCTGTTCAATCTGCGAACAGTCTAGTTTAGAGCTTACTTACGGAGCAACAGAACCTTCTGGAGTAACAACTTCTTCAGTCATTGGAGCTTCTTCAGTCATTGGAGCTACTTCAGGCGCTGACATATCAACAGCTGGAGCGACCTGCTCGACCATAGGTGCAACATTGATTTCTTGCTCAGTTGCAGCTGTTTCTTCCTTGCTGCAAGCGGTCAGAGACAGGGCAACAACAGCGGCTGCAACATAAACGAAATTACGCATGGAAATAAAACCTCGAAAGGATTGAACGTTGTGGGATGTGCCTGACAGGAATACGGAAGGCACCTGTCTAAGGCGCAGGTATTATAGGGTAAGTTTGTTTTTTTTGCTATAGGCATGTAAATTAATTGTTAGCGCCAAGTAGAAATCCCCCTTTTCTCCCAAATAGTAATGTCACCTGAGTGAGTGCACTCAGCGCCTGTAAAAAGGTAAGGCGCTATTTGCGCGACTCAATGAGCTCGGTCTCAATATTGCGGGCAGCGCCTATGCACTGGACAGTATCACGATTGACCTGAGCCTGTTCGATGGGGCACTTTTTCGCTCGACCAAGGCCGCCATCAAGGTGCGTCGCGTGTATTCATCACCTGGGGATAAACGTAAAAACTTGATCTGCGATCAGTCCATCACGCCGAATGGTGCCAAAAGCCTGCGCGTTTATCCCTGATGTTGGCCGGACGGCAGTGATCTTTCTTGGCCTGCGGGGGTGCTGAGGAATGGCTTGGCGGGCGGTTGTAATCTCAGCCCAAAATGCTAAGGTGCCCACTCTTTTCGTTTTTCTATAGGTGTTTCAATGATGGTGCTTATTGTCTGGATAGTGGTGATAGCGTTGGTGGTGGCGTTTGCGATCTTTCTAGCGATTGATGACCGCAAGAACCAGCGCATTCGCGCAGAGGAGGATCGTGTCAAGGCGCTGGAGGAGCAGGCTGAGTCAGAGAAAAAGAGGGATTAATGGCCGAGATGTACTCCGGCGGGCAGAGTGATTTCAATGGCGATGGGCAGATGGTCGGAGAGGGCTTCGTTGACCACTCGCATATCCTCCACTTTAATGGAGGCGCTGGTGAGGATGTGGTCGATGTTGCGGGCCGGACGCCAGGCGGGAAAGGTGAGGTGCTGCTCCTCTGGCAGGCAGAGGTCGGTTCGGTTGATGAGATGAATCATCTCATCACTGTCGGGTGAACAGTTGAAGTCGCCCATGACGCAGACGTGTTTGTAATCGCGGACTAGCTCAGCGACAAAGTCGAGCTGGTAGAGCCGCGCCCGTTTGCCGAGGGAGAGGTGAACCAGCATTAGTACCAGTGGATTGTCGTGATGGCCGTAGCGCACCATCAGCGTGCCACGTCCCGGCATGATGCTGGGAAGTTTAAATTCGGTGATTTCGGTGGGTTGAAAGCGGCTGAGCAGGCCGTTGCTGTGTTTGGCGATCTTGCCGAGATTACGGTTGGTTTGCTGGTGCCAAAAGGGATGGCGACTGCGTTCCGCTAGATACTCCACCTGATTGACGAAGTAACTGCGCAAACTACCGCCATCCACCTCCTGTAGGCCGACAATGTCGTAGTTGCTCACCAATTGGGCGATGCGGTCGAGGTTGTCGAAACAGCGGGCGTGTGGCAGCACATGTTTCCAGCTTTGGGTCAGGTAGTGGCGTGTCCGGGTTGAGGCGATGGCGACTTGGATATTAAAACTCAGCAACTTTACTTTGCGAGCGTGTTCAGGGGTGTTGCTGGGGAGCGCATTCATAGATGGATGACGGTCTCACCAAGTTTGGCTGTGAGCTTGAGGTTTTCGGCGTAGTCCACCGGACAGTCGATGATCGAGACGGTGTCATCGGCCAGCGCCTTTTGCAGCGTTGGCAGCAGCTCTTCGGTTCTGTTGATGCGATAGCCCTTGGCGCCAAATGATTCGGCATATTTAACGAAGTCGGGATTGTTAAAGTCGACGTGGCTGGGGCGACCGTAGTGGTTCATCTGTTTCCACTTGATTAGACCGTAACCGCCGTCGTTCCAGATCAGGATGACGATGGGGGTCTTGATGCGCATCGCGGTCTCGATCTCTTGGCTGTTCATCAGGAAACCGGCGTCGCCGGTGACGGCCACCACCTTTCTGTCGGGATAAGCGAGTTTGGCGGCGATGGCGCCGGGTACGGCGATCCCCATGCTGGCAAAACCGTTGGAGATGATGCAGGTGTTGGGCAGCTCGCAACGGAACATGCGCGCCATCCACATCTTGTGGGCACCGACGTCGCAGATGGCGATATCTTCCAGGGCCATGGCGGTGCGCAGATCCCAGATCAGCTTTTGCGGCTGCACCGGCCAGGCGCTGCTCTGGGCATGTTCGTTCATGTCTTTGATCAGGGCATCGCGCAGCGGCCGCAGTTTCTCACTCTCCTGCTGCGGCGTCGCCTTGGCGGCGATCCGTTGCAGTGACTCCTTGATATCACCCACCACACCGATCCTGACGCCGTAATGGGCATCAACCTCGGCGGGCTGAAAGTCGATGTGGATGATGAAGCGGTCCTTGGTTGGATGCCAGAGATAGGGGTGATACTCCACCAGGTCGTAGCCAACGCAGATGATCACGTCGGCTTTATCAAAACCAATACCGACGTAGTCCTTGGCCTGTAGCCCGGCGCTGCCGAGCGCGGTCGGGTGTTTGAAGGGGACGATCCCCTTGGCCATGAAGGTGTTAGTCACCGGGATATTGAGCTGGGCGGCAAAGTCGGCCAGCTGCTGTGCAGCCTGGGCGCGTACCACGCCGTGACCAGCGAGGATGATCGGATTCTTGGCTGTAGATATCGCCTGAGCGGCGGCGTCGATGCGATCCTGGGCCGGGGCGGGCAGCACCGGATTTTTTGACCAGAGTGGGGCGATGTCGTCCGCCAGCTCCATCTCGGCGATGTTCTCCGGGAATTCGATAAAGCTGGCGCCGCTCTTCTCCATCTGCGCCTGCTTGAAGGCCTTGCGCACCACTTCCGGGATCACCTCGGGCATCAACAGTCGCGCCGAATATTTGGTGATGGGACGGAACATCTCCTCCAGATCGAGCACTTGATGTGACTCTTTATGGAGGCGGTGGGTGCCGGCCTGACCAGCGATGGCCACCAGCGGGGCGTGATCCATGTTGGCATCGGCAACGCCAGTGATGAGGTTGGTGGCACCGGGGCCGAGGGTCGAAAGACAGACCCCGGCCCGGCCGGTAAGGCGGCCATAGACATCGGCCATGAAGGCGGCACCCTGTTCGTGGCGCACGGTGATGAATTTAATTTTGGAGTCCAGCAGGGCATCCATCATTGCCAGGTTCTCTTCCCCGGGGATGCCAAAAATGTACTCCACGCCTTCGTTTTCGAGGCAGCGGACAAACAGTTCAACTGCTTTCATGGGCCGTTGGTGGTGCCTTTGTAATGGTTGTAAGGGGTTAACGGCCAGTACGGCGGCGAATTTACCCTCCCTTACTTTCCTTGGTCACCAACTGGTTGACGACGTTGATCATGCCGTTAAAGCCGATGTTGCTCATGCCAGGGTTGGTAATGTACTTGCCGTTGACCACCATTGAGGGAGTCGCTTCTACACCATAACGTTTGCCCAGTTCGGCGGCGCGACGTACTTTGGCCTCAACAGAAAAGGAGCGAAAGGTTTTGTGGAAGTCATCCTTGCTGACGCCATTCTCAACAAATACTTCGGCGATTTCATTTTCGCTGGCGAGCTTGCGTTTCTGCATGTGGATGGCGTCAAACAGCGGTATGTGGACTTTGTCGATCGCCCCCAGTGCTTCGGCGGTGTAGTAGGCGCGGGCGAGGAGCGCGAGCTCCGGGCTGAAGATGGCGGGCAGACGGACAAACTCGACGTTGTCGGGTTTGCCCTTTATCCAGCGCTCAAGAGTGGCTTCAAAGCGGTGGCAATGTGAGCAGCCATAGGAAAAAATCTCGATCACCTCAATTTTGCTGCCGGTTGAGGTGGGCTGTGGCGGCACGATGTTCTTGTAAGGATCGCTACTGCCGGTCTCAGCGATAGCGGCATTCATGGCGAACGATGAAACCAGAAGCAGCATTGCAAGTTTGATAAAACGCATTATTTTGATCCCTCAATGTAGTGATTTTGGTTGCGGAGACTTTCGGGTACTTTAGCACTGTGAGCAAGGTGAAGCACGGGGTTGTTTGGTGTAGTGTTTGCCATGGCCCTACAAGCTTGCTAGAGGGTTCGACCCATTTGCTGTTATTATCGTTCGCAATTTTATCCCCTATTTTTACTCAAGGAGCAGGTAGCCATGTCCCCCAAAGGCATCGACTTAAAGGCCTTCATGAATCAGCAGTATCTGTGTGAGTCTTTGACCCTCAAAGAGGTCGAGACGCTGCTTGATTATACCGAGTTGGTTGGTTACAAGAAGAACGAGATCATCGCCGAGGCGGGTGAAGTGGGCGAGGCACTCTATTTTGTGGTGAAGGGCGAGGTCGATCTGCTGTTTGATGACCATGGCCGCGAGATGGCGGTGGGCGCGATGAAAGAGGGCGAGTTGATGGGGGAGATGTCCTTCTTCGACCGCAAGCCGCGTATGTTGCAGATGCGCGCCACGGCGGCGGATACCCAGTTGCTGAAGTTAAGCCGGGCCAAGTACAAGCGCCTACGTGTCGAACACCCCTATATAGCGGTGAACCTGCTGGAACACGCCATTATCAGTCTTGATCACTTGGTGCGCCGCCTCAGCACCGAAGAGATCAACCTCTCTCGCTACATCTACGGCCCTGGCAGACGCTAATGACTAAGACTAACCCTGCCTATCAGCGTGCCACCTTTATGACGGGGGCGCACAATCTGACGCAGCTCCCCGCTGCTGAAGGGATAATTGAGGTGGCTTTTGCCGGTCGCTCCAATTCCGGTAAATCCAGCGCCATTAACCGTATCACCAGTCAAAAGTCGCTGGCACGCACCAGTAAAACGCCGGGGCGCACCCAGCAGATCAACTATTTCAAGCTGGATGAAGAGCGCTACATCGTCGATCTGCCTGGTTATGGTTATGCCAAGGTGTCAGATCAGGTGAAGCGCCATTGGCGGCACACGCTGGAACTCTATCTGCGTCAGCGCGAATGCCTCAGAGGATTGGTCATGATGATGGATATCCGCCACCCCTTTACCGATTTTGATTCACAGATGCTGGAGTGGTGCCAACACACCGGGATGCCGGTCCATATCCTGTTGACCAAGGCTGACAAACTGGGGCGCGGCGCGGCAGGTAGTACTTTGTTGCAGGTGCGCCAAACGTTGAGCAAGGAGTTTGGTGTTGAGCGTGACCAGCCATGGGCGACGGTGCAACTATTCTCTGCGCTTAAGGGAACAGGGGTTGATGAGGTGCAGGCACGGCTTGATGAATGGTTTGGGTTTGCTGCGGCAGAGGACGCGGTCGGCTAGCAATAAGGCACATAAAAAAAGCCCCGGGACACCTAGTTTGGTGGGCCCTAGGGCTTGAAGTTTGCTTCCACCCAGGGGAGCGGGTGGATATCCTGTCTAGAAGGGAGGAGAACCAGCAGGATAGAGCAAATCGAATACTCAAACTAATTGACAGGGGCTTCAGGGCAAAGTTCAATGAGGATTAAAAAATAAAAAATCTCGGTCAGAAAAAAAGCTTAGCCGGGGCGTAAGACCACATGGCACCTGGGGAGGTGTTGTGCAGTAGAGGCCCGCTGAGGGGATATCAACGGGATCATGAGACGTTGGTTTTTCTACCATGCGATTAACGATTCAAAGTCCGAGCGTGATTTCTTAGATTTTGGGCGAAAAAAAACCCCGGCTTTACTTTGGAGGGAGGCCGGGGTGAAAGTTTCTTTCCTGGCTTGGGGAAACCAGGTTAGAGGGGCCCCGCTCAGGGAGGAGAGCAGGTGGGCGCAAGGGCTGCGCTTACCTAGTAGATCGGCGCTGCCCCGGAAAGTTCAAGGGCTAAAAGGAAAAATATTTTCCGACTGTGCTGCTAGGTCTTTAGTGTGCCTCATCCCAGTTAATGCCTGTCCCCATATCCACCACCAACGGTACGGCTAGTTCAGCGGCACCGGTCATACATTTTTCAATCCCGCTCTGCGCCTCGGCCAGCGACTCTTCACCCACCTCAAAGACCAGCTCATCGTGAACTTGCATGATAATTCGAGCATTGACACCCGATGCTGTCAGCCACTGGTCAGTGCTGATCATGGCGCGTTTGATGATGTCGGCGGCGGTGCCCTGCATCGGTGCGTTGATGGCGGCGCGTTCGGCATACTGGCGGCGCTGGGCGTTGCGGTTGTTAATGTCGGGCAGATAGAGGCGGCGGCCAAAGAGGGTCTCGACATAACCCTTGTCGTGGGCCTCTTCCCTCATCCGCTCCATAAATGCCTTTACGCCCGGATAACGGGCGAAGTAGAGATCGACATACTCTTGAGCGGCACCCCGGGCGATGCCAAGCTGCTTGGCCAAACCAAAGGCGGACATGCCGTAGATAAGGCCGAAGTTGATTGCCTTGGCGCTACGACGCTGGTTGATTTCCACCTGCTCCAACGGCACGCCGAAGATCTCAGCGGCAGTAGCGCTGTGAATGTCCTGCCCCTCTTTGAAGGCGTGTAGCAGGCCGGCGTCGCCAGAGAGGTGAGCCATGATGCGCAGCTCAATCTGCGAGTAGTCAGCCGCCAGCAGGGTGTAACCCGGCGCGGCGATGAAGGCTTGGCGAATACGCCGGCCCTCTTCGCTACGGATGGGGATATTTTGCAGGTTTGGATCCGACGAGGAGAGCCGTCCGGTGGCCGCCACCGCTTGATGATAGCTGGTATGGACACGGCCACTGCGCGGGTCGATCTGCCCTGGCAGCTTGTCGGTATAGGTCGATTTGAGCTTGCTCAGGGAGCGGTGCTCCAAAATCAGTTTGGGCAACGGGTAGTCCAGCGCCAGCTCCTGTAGCACCGGTTCGGCGGTGGAGGGCTGGCCGGTGGGGGTTTTTTCCAGTGTTGGCAATCCCAGCTTATCAAACAGAATCGCCTGAATCTGTTTTGGCGAACTGAGATTGAACTCCTCACCAGCTTCTTCATACGCTGCGAGGGTGATCTCCTCCATGCGCTGCGCCAGGAAGTGGCTCTGCTTGTACAGCATGTCGCGATCAATGAGCACGCCAGTACGTTCGATACGCGAGAGTACTGGCACCAGCGGCATCTCAACCTCATCAAACAACTTCTTCAGCCCGACATCGGCCTCTAATTTCGGCCAGAGCGCCTGATGGAGACGCAGGGTGATATCGGCATCTTCAGCGGCGTAGGGGCCAGCTTGTTCGATGTCGATCTGATTAAAGGTGAGCTGCTTTGCACCTTTACCCGCGATATCTTCGAAGTGAATGGTCTGGTGACCAAGGTGAGCTAGCGCCAGGGTATCCATATCGTGGCGCGAGGCGGTGCTGTTGAGCACGTAAGATTCGAGCATAGTGTCAAAACGAATGCCCGCCATGGTGATCCCGTGGTTGGCGAGTACGCTCATGTCATATTTAAGATTTTGGCCAAGTTTGGCCTTATTGGCATCCTCCAGCAGCGGCTTGAGGCTGTTGAGCACCTGCTCGCGGTCGAGCTGTGCCGGTGCCCCCATGTAATCGTGGGCTAGCGGCACATAGGCGGCCTTGCCCGCTTCAACAGCAAACGAGACACCAACGATTTGCGCCTGCATATAGTCGAGGCTGGTGGTTTCGGTGTCGAAGGCGAAGAGTTCCGCCTTTTTCAGCTGATCGAGCCAGTGGTCAAAACGCTCTTGGGTGAGAACGGTTTCATAGTCGGTGGCGAGGGCAGCGGGCATTGGCGCATCTGCGTCAACGTCTGAAGTTGCGGCATCGCTATCGCGCAACTGATTGAGCCAAGTCTTAAACTCAAGCTGGGTATACAGTTCACGCAAAGCACTGGTATCGGGGGCGTGCAGCGTAAGCTCATCAGGGCGCAGCGCCAGCGCCACATCACACTTAATGGTGGCCAGCAGCCGTGACAGCGCCAACTGTTCCAAGTTACCACGCAGATTTTCACCCACCTTGCCACCAATCTCGGCGGCGCGGCTGACAATCTCATCCACAGAACCGTACTCCAACAACCACTTAACCGCCGTTTTGGGTCCCACCTTGGGTACACCGGGAATGTTGTCCGAGCTATCGCCCACCAGTGCCAGGTAATCAACGATACGTTCTGGTGGAATACCAAACTTTTCGATAACACCGGCATGGTCCAAGGTGGCATTGGTCATGGTATTGATCAGGGTAACCCGCTCACCCACCAGCTGCGCCATATCCTTATCCCCGGTTGAGATAATGGTATTGATGCCCGCTGCCCGCGCCTGAACCGCCAGAGTACCAATCACATCGTCAGCCTCCACGCCGTCGATAATCAACATTGGGATGCCCAAGGCCCGGACCACATTGTGCAGCGGTTCAATCTGGCTGCGCATCTCATCAGGCATGGGTGGCCGGTGGGATTTATACTGCTCAAACAGCTCGTCACGGAAGGTCTTGCCCTTAGCATCAAAGACCACCGCCATCAGTGCTGGCTCGTAGTCCTTAATCAATCGCTTGAGCATATTCACCACGCCATATACCGCACCACTGGGCAACCCCTGCGCGGTCGTGAGCGGCGGCATGGCAAAGAAGGCGCGGTAAAGATAGGACGAACCATCCACCAGGATGAGCGGCTTTTCTATTGGGTCAGACATAGCGTTGTAGCAACCAGAATTGAGAATGGAAGCTGGTTATTATGCAGTACTTCAATACCATCGTGCCGACAAAACGGCTGATCAATAGCACTAAAGAGGTAGTTAACCATGGATAATGAGCAGCGCCACCACCACCCCAGCATGCAGCGCCAAGAGAACGCCAGCCTGACACAAGAGTCGTGGAAGGTCTTTCAGATCATGGCGGAGTTTGTGGAAGGGTTTGAACGGCTGGCCAAGATCAAGCCGTCGGTGAGCATCTTCGGCTCGGCCCGCACCCCGCGGGATCATCCTTATTACGCGCTGGCGGAGGATATTGCCCGGCAGCTCTCCGATGCTGGTTTTGGCGTCGTCAGTGGCGGCGGCCCTGGCATCATGGAGGCGGCCAACAAAGGGGCGTTTGCTGGCAAGTCACCCAGTATTGGATTGAACATTGTGCTGCCGCACGAACAGCAAACCAACCCCTATCAGGATATCTCCTTGCACTTTCGTCACTTCTTCTCGCGCAAGGTGATGTTTGTGAAATACGCCTCGGCCTATGTAGTACTGCCAGGGGGCTTTGGCACGCTGGATGAGATGGTGGAGATTCTTACTTTGATCCAGACCGGCAAGGCCAGCCGGATCCCCGTTATTCTGGTACATAAACCCTTCTGGCAGGGGCTGTTGTACTGGTTTGAAGAGGTGCTGGTGAAAGAGGGGATGATTAATGCCGAGGATATGGCGCTAATGCAGTTGGTCGATTCGCCTAAAGAAGTGGTAGATGCTATCTTTAGCCACTATGAAAAGCGGGGCTTTGAACCCTCCGCCGAAGAACAGGCAAGGTTAATGGATCTCTAACCGATGAAACGATATGTGATGGTATTGAGCGCACTGCTGTTGATGCCGGGTGCGGTGGTGGCGCAGCAGACGATGAACGATGAGCCAGAGGTGGTGATTTCGCCGCGCGATGATGGCCAGGTGAAGGAATATCGCGTCAACGGACGTCTCTATATGATCGAAATCACTCCCGCCAAAGGGCCGAGCTACTTTCTGGTGGATACCGATGGCGACGGCTCCTTGGAGACGCGCCAAAGTGGTACGGCGACGGGAATACAGATTCCCAAGTGGACTCTTTTGAACTGGTAATTCGTCAGCTGGTTATGTTCAGCCATTCTTCCCGTCAATTTTTGCTCAGACAGTGCCTCAGGATGGGGGGGTTGGTGTTTTTTGCGCGGCGGTGCATATATTGGTTTAGATTCCTTTTGTAAAACTTTTGTGATGAGTTGGCGCTAAGCTGTTGTTAATATTGCTTGGCGGTGAATTGCGTACGAAATCTGTGGATAAATGTGTGGAAAGACTGGGGCCGTGCGAATGGAAGGAGAGTCACGCTCATATTGGATGAAAACGGCTGTAGGAAAAAAACATATAAAATCATTGAGTTAATGAATGTTTAATAATGAGTCGTGAAATTTTGCAGTAATCTAAAGTGAAATCACGGCTGTATAAGTTAGTGTGCATAACTACTTCGGGCTGGATTGATATCTAGGGTGATTTGAGCGAGTTACGTTGTGCTTGGGGATCCCCCCCGGGGCGGTGTAAAAATGAGGGGCAACCAGCAGGGCTGCAATGGTGATGATGGTGGTTAACTGGAAAAAGGCGCTGGAACTGGCTGCCAATCCCGGGCCGCGTCTGGTCGGTGGGATACAGGTGGTGCTGGTATTGGCGCTGGCCTATAGCCTCGCGCAGGTGAGCTGGCGGTTTTTGCCCCCGGTCGAGGAGGGTGGCTTGCCTGTGCCATCTTTTGTGCAATCGGTGGGGGCGGCGACGGTTGTCAGCGCCGGGCTGCAGATTCCGCAGTGGCATCTCTTTGGTGAGGCCTCGGTGGATGCCATCAGCAATGTGCCGGAGGATCTGCCTGAAACCAATCTACAGCTGACCTTGCGCGGTCTGATTGCCTCGCCTGATCCAGTGTTGGCGCGGGCGATTGTCGCTGACCCCTCGGGCAAAGATGACTTTTATAAGATTGGCGATACCCTGCCGGGCAATGTCACCCTTAAAGAGATTCACGCGGATCACATAATTATCCAGCGGGGTGGTCGTTATGAGACGCTGACGCTACCTAAGACAGCACTCAACATGTCTGGCAACTCCTCCTCGCGATCTTCCGCCGATAACCACCGGGGTGGGGCGCCCAAAAGCACTTATAGTTTGCGAGAGTATCGCAATGCGCTATTGAACAACCCCAATGAAGTGGCGGATATGGTGCGTATCATGCCTAAAAATGATGGTGGCCGGTTTCTTGGCTACCAATTGCAGTCAGGGCGCGACCCGCAATTCATGGCTCGTTATGGGCTGATACCGGGGGATGTGGTGACGGCAGTGAATGGTGTGGTGCTAGACAGCCCCGTCAAAGGGATGCAGGTGATGAAGGATTTGGCCGGGGCCGATACGCTTGATCTTGAGATCGATCGTAACGGCATTAGGCAACGGTTTACTTTGCCCGTCAATTAGGGCTGATCGAGAACAGAATAGATGATCTTGAATAAAGAAAAGAAGAGGGCCGCCGTGTTGCAGACACAGGTGCGTGGGGTTACGGCGGCGCTGCTGTTGGCGGGCATGATGGCGACTACGCCGCTGATGGCCAGAGAGGCCGCCAGCATTACTTTTAGCCTCAAGGATGCGGAGCTGGAGACAGTGGTGGCCACCGTGGCTGAGTTCACTGGCAAAAACTTTATCATCGATCCGCGTGTCAAGGGTAAAGTGACGGTGGTCTCCGCCAAGCCGATGACGGCGGATGAGGTCTACCAGACCTTTCTTTCGCTGCTTGAGGTGCACAACTTCGCCGCAGTGCGGATTGGCAGCGTTATCAAGATTGTCCCTTCGGTCAACGCCAAACAGTTGGGTGGTGCGGGTGGCAGTGGTGAGGGCTCACGCATCAATGATGAGATCGTAACCCAGGTGCTGGAGGTGAAGAATGTCTCCGCCAGCCAGCTGGTGCCGATCTTGCGGCCACTGGTGCCGCAAGAGGGCCACATGGCCGCCTACGCCCCAACCAATGTGCTGATCGTCTCTGACCGCGCTGCCAACGTGCAGCGTTTGATCAAACTGATTGAGCGCATTGACGTCTCTAGCGCTAGCGATATCGAGGTCTACAACCTGCACCATGCGGCCGCAGCCGAGGTGGTGCGTATTATGGAGGCGTTGCGCCAGCGCGCAATACAGGTTGATCCACAGGCGGCCGCCGGGGCAGCGGTGCTGGTCGCTGATGAGCGTACCAACAGCATTCTGATTAGTGGCGATAAGTCCGAGCGTCTTGGCATCCGCGCCATCATCACCCACCTTGATACACCGCTGGAGAGCAGCGGCAATACTCAGGTGGTCTATCTGCGTTACGCCAAGGCCAAGGATTTGGTACCGGTGCTGACCGGGCTGAGCGAGACACTCGAGAAGGGGCAGCAGGGCGGTGCCGCCAAGGTACCAGCACCGCAGCCAGGACGTTCCCCCATCACCATCCAATCTCACGAAGATACCAACGCATTGGTGATTACCGCGCCGCCTGATCTGCTGCGTTCGCTGCAATCGGTGATTAGTCAGCTCGATATCCGCCGCGCCCAGGTGCAGGTGGAGGCGATCATCGCCGAGGTGACTGATGACAAGAGCGCTGAGCTAGGGGTGAGCTGG
>JAYUTP010000176.1:0-4401 GCA_043755075.1 Tenderia sp. (SeqCode) | reverse complement strand
GTGATTGAGCAGATCGCCCTGGATCAGTTTGACGGAGTTAGGACGCTGCTGGTTGAGCGTTTCGGCCAGCAGATCCGCACCGCTAACGGAGTGGCGGTAATGGAGCGCGATGTTCATACCGGCGGCGTGCAGCTGCTGCACCAGCTCGGCGCCGATGCGATGGGCGGCGCCAGTGATGAGCGCGACTTTGCCTGTGAGTTCATTGCGGCTGTCCATGGGGGTTCAAACGGCTCCTGATTGATGATTGCCTGAATGGTGATTGAAGGTGTGATTGGCTACACTGTGGCCCACTCTAACTGATTGCCTGATAAACATGAACAGAACGAACTCCTCCCCGGCCAATGGCCTGCCCGCCCCTGCTGCCGATGCGCTGGCCCACAGCGAGAAGCTGCAAACGCTGATTCACACCGAGATTGCGGCGGCCAACGGGCTGATCACCTTTGCCCGTTTTATGGAGCTGGAGCTCTACGCGCCGGGGCTCGGTTACTACGCTGCCGGGGCGCGCAAGTTTGGCGAGGCAGGGGATTTTGTCACCGCGCCGGAGATTTCTCCGCTCTTTTCGCAATGCCTGGCGCAGCAGTGCCAACAGGTGTTACAGGGTATCGGCGGTGGCGATCTGCTGGAGTTCGGCGCGGGCACTGGTGCCATGGCCAGCGATATTCTGCTGGAGCTGGAGCGGCTCGGTTCGCTGCCGGAGCACTACTTCATCTTGGAGCTGAGCGCCGATCTGCAACAGCGCCAGCAAGAGACGTTGCGCCGCCGCGTGCCCCATCTCTTCGAACGCTTGGAGTGGTTGTGCGCCCTGCCGGAACCGGGTTTCAAAGGGGTGATGCTCGCCAACGAGGTGGTGGATGCGATGCCGGTGCACCTCATCCAATTTAAGGAGCAGGGTGTGCGTGAAGGGTTTGTCAGTTGGGAGGAGGCGCGTTTTGTCTGGCGCGATGGCCCGCTCAGCACGCCGGAGCTACAGCAGCAGATCACCACCCTACAAACCGAACTTGCGGCCGAAACCTTTTGCGCCGGTTACACCAGCGAGATCAATCTAACGCAGCAGGGCTGGATTGGCAGTATCGCCGCCGTGCTGGAGCAGGGGGTGGCGCTGATCATCGATTACGGCTTTCCGCGTCATGAGTATTACCACCCGGATCGCACCAGTGGCACGTTGATGTGCCACTACCGCCACCGCGCCCATGGCGACCCGCTGATTCTGGTGGGATTGCAGGATATTACTGCCCACGTCAATTTTACCGCCCTCGCCGAGGCGGCGCTGGAGTCAGAGCTGGAGGTGTTGGGCTACACCAGTCAGGCGCAGTTTCTGATCGCAACGGGGCTAGGCGAACGGCTGGCGATGGTCGATCAAAACGATACCCGCCGCTATCTGGAGGTCACCCAACAGGTAAAAAAATTAACCCTGCCGAGCGAAATGGGAGAGCTGTTTAAAGTGCTGGCATTAGGGCGCGGCTACGAAGGCATGGTCAGCGGCGTTATGCTTCAAGATCGCCGCCACACACTCTAGCAACCTAGCAGTAATTACTCAGCATTAGGCTTTTTCTTGCGTCGCTGTTTGTCACCAACTTTAGCAGGGGTTTCTGCGACATTGATGTTGCAGGGATAACAGAACTCGCCATAAAGATCACAGCACTCATCCTTAAGCAGTTTTTTATGTTCAGAAGTGTTTACTGGCGACTGAGTCATGATGCACCTCCTTGGTGTTCACACGTCGTTTTTTCACGTCTCTTCATACAAGTTAGCGGCCACCGCCTCATTATGATGAGGTGAAGATGAGAGTGCCTGGCATTAACATAGGTGTCTTTTTTATCTTACTTGGCCCTGGTTTTGTAATGGATTGAAGCTGCCGATATAAAGTATGTAACCGATTCGCAGGCGCAACAGGGATGGTTTAACTCACCGCCTAAATGACGATCAGCGAGGTACGGCCATGACCGACATGCACAACCCGATGGGCACGGATGGTTTTGAGTTCGTCGAATATACCGCCCCCGATACGCGGGCGCTGGAGGAGCTGTTTCTGCGCATGGGTTTTAGCGCCGTCGCCCGCCACCGCTCCAAGGATGTCGTCCTGTACCGTCAGGGCCACATCAACTTCATCATCAACCACGAACCCAGTAGTTTTGCCCAGCGCTTTGCGGCGTTGCATGGCCCCTCCTGCTGCGCGTTTGCCATTCGGGTGAAAGATGCGGCGCTGGCCTACCAGCACGCGATTAAATTGGGCGCCGAACCATTCCAGGGGCAGATTGGGCCGATGGAGCTGAACATCCCCGCCGTTCGTGGCATCGGTGGCAGCCTGCTCTATCTGGTGGATCGCTATCAACAGGGATCTATCTACGATATCGACTTTGTGCCGATTGCTGGCGTGGCAGAAACCCCCGTCGGCTTCGGTCTGCACGAGATCGATCACCTCACCCACAATGTTCACTACGGCCAGATGAATGTGTGGGCCGGCTTTTACGAACAACTCTTCAACTTCAAAGAGATTCGCTACTTCGATATCCACGGCAAAGCGACCGGGCTCAAGTCACGCGCCATGACCAGCCCCTGCGGCAAGATCCGCATCCCGATCAACGAACCGTCTGATAATAAATCGCAAATTCAAGAGTACCTCGACACCTATCACGGCGAGGGGATTCAGCATATCGCCCTTAGCAGCCGCGATATCTATCAGAGCATCGCCACCTTGCGGGGTAATGGCATTGAACTGATGGATGTTCCCGACAGCTACTACGACAAAGTGGATGAACGTCTGCCCGGCCACGGCGAGGATCTGGCGCGGTTGCGTGAACACAGGATTTTGATTGATGGTGATCTCAAAAGTGGCAAGGGTCTGTTGTTGCAGATATTCACCAAGACCGTCATCGGCCCGATCTTCTTCGAGATCATTCAGCGGAAGGGCAATCAGGGCTTTGGCGAAGGCAACTTCAAAGCGCTGTTTGAGTCAATTGAACTCGATCAGATTCGCCGTGGTGTGTTGACGGCGTAGAGGCTGTTACCGAGTCACTGAATCGCAATTTATTGAGTCGTTTTTTGCTCTGAGCTTTTTTGTTGTCTTTGCGGGTTATGCCCGACGGCTACACGGGACTACAGCACTATGATTTTCCAGTGCTCAGTTCTGCTTATGATTTGATTGAATTAGACCCAAGACTTCGCGGTATTTTCATTCCCGACGAAGCGCTCGTCCGCCTCTGCACGGGCGCGCGCTGGAGCGAAGGGCCGGTATGGCTTGAAGCCCAGAAGCGGCTCGTGTGGAGCGATATTCCGAACAATCGCATGCTGTCGTGGGCCGAGCGCGACGGCATGACTGTGTTCCGCGCTCCGTCGAATTTTTCCAATGGAAACACGCTGGATCGCGAAGGCCGGATGGTGACCTGCGAGCACGGGCGGCGATGTATGTCGCGCACCGAGGTTGATGGCAGCGTGCACGTTTTGGTAGACCGTTTCGAAGGCAAACGACTCAATTCACCGAACGATGTGGTCGTCAAATCCGACGGCACGGTCTGGTTCACCGACCCGTCCTACGGCATCCTCAACGATTACGAAGGCCACAAGGCGATAAGTGAAATCGGCGCGTGCAATGTGTACCGGCTTGATCCTGATGACGGCTCATTGAGCGTGGTCGCAGGTGATTTTGTGCGGCCGAATGGATTGGCGTTTTCGCCCGATGAAACAACGCTCTACATCGCCGACAGCAGCGTGACGCACGACCCGGCGGGCAATCACCACATTCGCGCCTTTGATGTTGTCGATGGCAAGCAGCTTGGCCATGGCCGCGTGTTCACCCAGATCAATCCGGGCTTTCCCGATGGCTTTCGCGTTGATGTCGATGGCCGCATCTGGTGCAGCTCGGGCGATGGTGTGCAGGTGTTCGCGCCTGATGGCACCCGGCTCGGCAAGATTCGCGTGCCCGAGCATGTGTCGAACCTGTGCTTTGGCGGGTTGAAGAAGAATCGTCTCTTCATCACGGCGACGACTTCGGTGTATGCGCTTTATGTCGCGGTAACTGGTCTGTGAGTGTCGCCTTGATTCATGTCGATGTCAGGAGATCCGCTGTGGGAGACATTCTTCGCGTATTTTCCTGCGCAGCGACCGGTATGACGACGGGGCAGCGGATTCGCCCGGAGTGAGGGCGACGCGTGGCTTAGGCCACGCCGTAACGCTTGAGCGCCTCGCGGCTAAGTGTCAAGCCCAGCCCCGGTTTTTGTGGCACCGCGAGCTGGCCGTCTTTCACCGTTGGCACTTCTTCAAACAACTGCCCCGACCACGGCATGTATTCGACCGTGAGTCCATTCGGAATTGCCGCGATCAAATGCACATGCACCTCGGGCAACAGATGGCTCACCACCGGCAGGTTGAACGCTTGCGCCATGCCGGCGATTTTCAGCCACT
>JAYUTP010000175.1:0-4387 GCA_043755075.1 Tenderia sp. (SeqCode) | reverse complement strand
TTTGATGTGCAGGCGGTCTGTTCTGGTTTTGTCTACGCCATCAGTATCGCCGATAAATTTATCCGTACCGGCAGTGCCAAACGAGCGCTGGTGGTTGGTGCCGAGACCCTGTCGCGCATTACTAACTGGAAAGATAGAACCACCTGCGTACTGTTCGGTGATGGTGCTGGCGCCGTAGTGCTGGAGGCGAGTGCCGAGCCGGGCATTCTCTCGGCGCACCTGCATGCTGATGGTGAATACGATGAGATGCTGCATGTGCCGGGTGGTATTTCGCGTGGCGATGAGGGCGGGCGTCTCTTTATGGAGATGCAGGGCAACGAGGTCTTTAAGATGGCGGTCCGCACTCTGGGGCGGATTGTTGATGAGACCCTTGAAGCTAATAATATGCAGAAGAGCGATATCGATTGGTTGGTGCCTCATCAAGCCAATATTCGCATCATTGCCGCAACCGCCAAAAAACTCGATATGTCCATGGACAAAGTGGTGGTGACCGTGCATGAACATGGCAATACTTCTGCAGCCTCTATTCCGCTGGCACTTGACGTGGCGGTGCGTGATGGCCGCATCAAGCGCGGTGAGATTGTTCTGTTGGAGGCCTTTGGTGGCGGTTTCACCTGGGGCTCCGTACTGCTCAAATTCTGATTTAATAATTCGCACATAAAGTTCTGTTATAAAAAGGAATAGTTATGTCATTTGCGATTGTTTTTCCCGGTCAAGGTTCTCAGTCTGTCGGTATGTTGGCGACTCTTGCTGCAGAGTGGAAACAGGTGGGTGAAACCTTTGCCGAAGCCAGTGATGCCCTTGGTTATGACCTCTGGAAGCTGGCTCAGAATGGCCCTGAGTCCGATCTCAATCAGACCGATAAAACCCAGCCTGCTATGCTCGCTGCCGGGATAGCCACCTGGCGCGTCTGGCAGGCGGCTGGTGGTGTTGCCCCTGCGTACATGGCGGGTCACAGTCTGGGCGAGTACACGGCATTGGTAGCTGCGGGTGCGCTTGATTTCACCACCGCTATAAAATTGGTGGAGAAACGTGGCCAGTTAATGCAGGCCGCCGTGCCCGACGGACAAGGTGCGATGGCGGCAATCCTGGGTTTGAGTGATGAAGAAGTGATCAAAGCGTGTGCCGCCGCTGCCCAAGGGGATGTGGTGCAAGCAGTTAACTTCAATGCGGTAGGGCAGGTGGTGGTGGCAGGTTCTGTTGCTGCTGTTGAGCGTGCCGTGGTGCTGGCTAAAGAGGCAGGTGCGAAGCGTGCAATCATGTTGCCAGTGAGCGTTCCGTCTCATTGCGCCTTGATGCAGCCCGCTGCGGATGAGCTGGCCAAGACCCTGGCGGTGACTGAAGTGAAGTCGCCGGTGATTGCGGTGCTGCACAATGTCGATGTGGCTGCACATAAAGATGTGGCTGCAATTCGCAGCCTGCTGGCGCAGCAGCTCCACAAACCGGTGCGTTGGGTGGAGATCATTCAGGCATTGGGTACGGCTGGCGTAGCTACTATAGTAGAATGTGGTCCGGGCAAGGTGTTGGCAGGTCTGAATAAACGTATCGAACGTGACATGAGTGCATTGCCGGTACTTGATGCGGCGACACTGCAGGTAGCGTTGGATGCCGTTAAAGGCTAAAAAAATAAAAGGAATATTGTCATCATGAAGCTGGAAAATGAGATTGCACTGGTCTCTGGTGCCAGTCGTGGCATCGGTAAGGCGATAGCGCTTGAACTGGGCAAGGGGGGGGCGGTGGTGATTGGCACCGCCACTTCAGCAAGTGGTGCTGAGGCTATCAGCAAGTATCTGAGTGAGCACAACATCATAGGCGCGGGTTTGGTTCTGAATGTAACTAACCAGGAATCCATTGATGGCGTGATCGCCAAGGTCACCAATGATTTCGGCCATCCCTCAATTCTGGTCAATAATGCTGGTATTACCCGCGACAATCTATTGCTGCGGATGAAAGATGATGAGTGGAACGACATTATTGAGACCAATCTTGGTTCGGTCTTTCGTATGAGCAAGGCCTGTCTGCGTGGCATGATGAAGGTACGTAAAGGGCGTATTATCAATATCGCTTCAGTGGTGGGTGAGACCGGTAATGCAGGTCAGGCCAATTATGCTGCCGCTAAAGCGGGGATTTTTGGCTTCACCAAATCTATGGCTCGCGAAGTGGCGTCCCGCAACATTACTGTAAATGCGGTTGCACCGGGCTTTATCGATACCGATATGACTCGCGGATTACCCGATGAGCAGAAAGAGGCGCTGCTAAAGCAAATCCCCCTTAATCGCTTGGGTAAAGCCGAAGAGATCGCCTCTGCCGTGGCCTTTTTGGCTTCATCGGGCGCGGGCTATATTACTGGTTTTACACTGGATGTTAACGGTGGGATGTACATGGGATAGGATTAAATCCCATTATTCTGACGTAAATAGTATGTGAAATACCCACAGGTGTTATCGAAAATTCTGTATTATTTGCCGCGATCTTGCTTGCAACATATGGATTTCAAGATAAAATACCGACCGCAGCGTGATCTGCATAAATTTTTGGAGGAACGACTTGTTATGAGCACTATCGAAGAACGCGTCAAGAAGATTGTCATTGAGCAGTTAGGAGTTAAGGAAGAGGAAGTAACCACCGAAGCTTCTTTTGTTGATGACCTCGGCGCAGATTCACTCGATACAGTGGAGCTGGTAATGGCCTTGGAAGAGGAGTTCGAATGCGAAATTCCAGACGAACAGGCCGAAAAGATCACCACTGTTCAGCAGGCCATCGACTACATTAACTCCAACGTGGGTTAACTGTTACGAATCCAGTTAAGGGCCGCGGTGCCGCGTTTGCAGCCTGCGGCCTTTTGCTTTTTGTAGCATATCGGGTTGGTTGTCAGAGTTAACTTACAGAGGGTACCCAAAACGTGAGTAAAGAGCGTCGCGTCGTTGTCACCGGATTGGGCATGGTTGGCCCGGTAGGACTTACCGTTAAAGAATCGTGGACGAACATCCTCGCGGGCAAGAGCGGTATTGGCCTTCTTACCCATTTTGATACCTCTGATTTTGCCGTGCGTTTTGGTGGATCGGTCTGGAATTTTGATGTCACCCACTACATGTCGGCCAAGGATGCCCGCCGTATGGACCCATTTATTCACTATGGTATTGCTGCTGGTAAAGAGGCGATCGAGGACTCTGGTCTGGTCGTGACCAAAGAGAACGCTGAGCGCATCGGTGTGATGATCGGTTCCGGTATCGGTGGCTTGCCCGGTATCGAAGGTGGTCACGAAACCTTTCGTACCTCTGGTCCGCGCAAACTCTCTCCCTTCTTCGTTCCCAGCAATATTATTAATATGATTTCCGGTAACCTCTCCATCATGTATGGCATGCAGGGGCCCAATATCGCCATTGTTACCGCCTGTGCTACGGGTACACATAACATTGGTGTGGCGGCGCGCATCATCGCCCGTGGCGATGCCGATGCCATTGTTGCCGGGGGTGCCGAGATGGCGACCTCGCCTACGGGGCTGGGTGGTTTTGCCTCCGCCCGTGCGCTTTCAACTCGCAATGATGATCCCGCTACCGCTAGCCGCCCCTGGGACAAGGACCGTGACGGTTTTGTCTTGAGTGATGGTGCCGGTGTGGTGATGTTGGAGGAGTACGAGTTCGCCAAAAAGCGTGGTGCCAACATCTATGCTGAAGTGGTTGGTTTTGGTATGAATGGTGATGCCTATCACATGACCACGCCAAGTGAGGGTGGCGAAGGGGCCCGGCGTTGCATGGCATTGGCGTTGAAGGATGCCAGTCTCAATCCAGATCAGGTTGATTACGTGAATGCCCACGGCACCTCGACACCCGCAGGTGACCGTGCCGAGACCATGGCAGCTAAGGCGATGTTTGGGGATCATGCCTACACGCTGGCGATGAGCTCCACCAAGTCGATGACTGGCCATCTGCTGGGTGCTGCTGGCGGTGTTGAGGCGATTTTCAGCTGTTTGGCGATCCGTGATCAGGTGGCCCCACCAACCATCAACTACACCACACCAGATCCTGAGTGTGATCTGGACTATGTACCTAATGAGGCACGCCAGATGAAGATCGATGTCGTCATGTCCAACTCTTTTGGTTTTGGCGGCACCAACGGTACGTTGATATTCCGCAAGATCTAAGGATGCAACGTCCGGTTGCTTCAATACCAGGAGCAACTGAATGGCGCATGACTCGTTGATGACAGCTAATTCAACCTCTCTCGAATCTCAGCGGACGTGTCATCAGCGGCTGGATCATGAGTTTGATCTGTTGCGGCTGCACACCCTTAACCCGCAACGTTACCCCTACCTGCTGGAGAGTGTCGTTCATGGAACTGCCCAGTCGCGTTATGACCTTCTTTTTGCTTTTCCTGGCCAGAGCTT
>JAYUTP010000174.1:0-2056 GCA_043755075.1 Tenderia sp. (SeqCode) | reverse complement strand
TGTCCCGGATCAGGGGCTGCGCCTCTATCTGGCCGAGGGCGAGATTCTGCGCGACGTCGAGCGCTACGACGAGGCGATAAAGGTCTATGACCACGCACTTAAAGAGACGCCCAATAATCCCGAGCTGCTCTACTCCCGCGCTATGGTGGCGGAGAAGTTAGGGCGCATTGATTGGCTTGAGCGCGATCTGCTGGCCATTATTGAAAGTGAGCCCGATCACGCCGATGCCCTCAACTCCCTTGGTTATACGCTGGCCGACCGGACAGACCGTTTGCAAGAGGCGGAAGCCTATGTCGCACGGGCGCTGGAGTTAAAGCCCGATAGCTTTTACATCATGGATAGCATGGGGTGGGTGCAGTTCCGCAAGGGCAATCTTCCGGAGGCGATCAAGCTCCTGCGGCGCGCCATGGAACTGAGTGATGATCCCGAGATTGCCGCCCATCTGGGCGAGGTGTTGTGGGTCTCGGGTGACCACGTTGCGGCGCGCGCCACTTGGCAAAAGGCGCGGAAAAAAGCGCCCGACAACACTGTGTTGCTCAATACCATCAAACGACTAGATAAATAGTGTTTATTGCCGTTGCACTCAAGCGCCGGGCAGCCGCCTGGCGTTCTTTTTTGGCGGGTTTGGTGGTGCTGGGACTGGCCGCTTGCAGCACCGTTCCCGAAAAAAATGACAGCGCGCCAGACATGGTTGCCTGGCAGCTCCATCAGCAGCAGCTGGAGCTGCTGGGTGATTGGAGCTTCAATGGTCGCATCGCCGTGCGCGACCTTCAGGCAGATGGCTGGAGCGCTGCGTTGCGCTGGCAGCAGCAGGGGGATTATTACGATATTCAGCTCTCCGGCGCCCTTGGTCAGGGGGCGGCCCGTATCTATGGTGATGGTGGTAGCGCGGTGCTGGAGTCTACTGATCAGCCGCCGCGTATTGCCCCCGACCCTGAGACATTGATGGATGATCAGCTAGGCTGGCATGTGCCGGTGCGCGGCTTGAAATACTGGCTGACGGGTCGCCCTGGCCCCGGTGGTTTTGATGTGCAGGTGGTGAATGGTCTGGGCCATCTCAGTCGCCTCGAGCAGGATGGCTGGATAGTGGACTATAGCCGCTATGAGCGGATTAATGGTGTTGAGCTGCCACGCAAATTGGAGATGAGCAATCAGCGTCTGCGAGTGCGTTGGGTGATTGACCAGTGGTCGATCGATGATGAGAGCCGCTGATGATTGAAGCCTCTTCCAGTCGCTGGCCAGCACCGGCCAAGATTAACCTCTTCCTGCACATAACCGGTCGTCGTGCTGACGGCTACCATCTGTTGCAGACGGTGTTCCAGTTTCTCGATTATGGTGACACCCTGGTCTTTACCGTGCGGCAGGATGGCGAGGTCAACCGCTTGACTGAGATCGTTGGTGTGCCCTCTGAAAGCGACCTAACGGTGCGTGCCGCCCGCCAGTTACAATTGCAGACGGGGTGTTCGCTGGGCGTCGATATTGAAATCGACAAGCGCCTGCCCATGGGGGGTGGTTTGGGGGGAGGCAGTTCCGATGCCGCCACCACCTTGGTGGCGTTAAATCATCTTTGGCAGCTGGGTCTGACAGAAGATGAGCTGGCGGCGATTGGTCTCAAGCTCGGTGCCGATGTGCCGGTTTTTGTCCGTGGCCGTGCCGCCTGGGCCGAGGGGATTGGCGAGCAGCTAACGCCGCTGGAGCTGCCAGAGCCGTGGTTTCTGGTTATTGTTCCCCCTTGCCATGTGCCGACGGCCGAACTCTTTGCTGCGCCGGAATTGACACGCAACGTCCAAAGCATCAAAATACCGGCCTTTCTGGCAATGCCGTGGTCTGATAATGTGATAAACGTCTTCGAGCCAGTGGTGCGAAAACGGTATTGCGAAGTTGATAACGCCTTGAAATGGCTGGAAAAATTTTCACCAGCACGAATGAGTGGTTCAGGCGCCTCGGTTTTTGCGCGCTTCGATAGCGAAGCGCAAGCACAGCAGGTGATGGCGCAGATGTCGACGCAGTGGCGCGGCTTTATTGCCAAAGGCTTGAATCGTTCACCCTTATTCAC
>JAYUTP010000173.1:0-2236 GCA_043755075.1 Tenderia sp. (SeqCode) | reverse complement strand
GTCACCGAAACTGAAGTTGCCAAGCATTTCGAAAAAGGTGTGATGACGCGCGGTGTAACCAACATTCTCGAGATCGTTGTGTTTGCCACCGGCACGCACACAACGCTGAGAGCTGGTGGCGCGATTGTATGGACGCGACTCCAGGCCGAGAAAGGTCTCTTTGAATTGCACCATACCGGCATTGGTAAAGAGCAGCGTCGGGTCATTGCCCGGCACCAGTGAACTGCTGGTAACAATCTCATGACCACGTTTATGAAAAAACTCCAGAAAAGCTTGGCGAATCTCTGCACTCTTCATTTTGATCTCATCTCGATCTCATCTTGATATCTAGTCCCACTCGTCCTGTTGTTTCATCGCGCCACCAATCTGCTCAGTACTAAAGCCGCGATATTGCAGAAAGCGCATCTGTTTGGCACGCTCTTCATAACTCTCCGGCAAGGTGTCGCCAAAACGTTTCTGTCGCACCTCTGCCGCTAACCGTCGCCACTCGTGTCCGTGCAACGACGCTTCAATCACATCACTTGCCATGCCGTGCTCGCGCAACGATTGGCGTAGGCGCAGCGGCCCGATTCCGCTGTTCATCTTGGAGCGCACATAACTCTCGATAAAACGCTCATCGGAGAGCAGCCGCTCAGCCGTTAACGTCGCTAACGCGACATCAACAACCTCTGCTGCATAATCGCGGGAGAGTAATTTTTGGCGTAATTCTTTAGTAGAGTGCTCGCGCCGGGAGAGCAGGCTCATCGCTGACGCCCGGCACCGCTGTAATCCACGCTCGCTCATGCAAGCGAATTAAGCCTCTTCGACCTCGGCCTCATCCACCGCTAAAGGGCCTGAAGTAATTCCACTAGCCGGGGCGAGGGCCTTTTCACGAATTTTGCCTTCGATCTCTTTAGAGATGACCGGATTTTCTCTGAGATAGCCACGCGCATTATCTTTACCTTGACCTATACGGGTACCGCTATAGCTGTACCAGGAACCAGACTTATCGACAATCCCCTCCTTGACGCCCATATCGATAATTTCACCCTCAAGGGAGATGCCTTCACCATAGAGGATGTCAAATTCAGCCTGCTTGAAAGGTGGCGCTACTTTATTTTTGACCACCTTAACGCGGGTCTCGCTGCCGACCACATCATCACCCTTTTTGATGGCACCAGTGCGGCGGATATCGAGACGCACAGATGAGTAAAACTTAAGTGCATTACCACCAGTGGTGGTCTCAGGACTGCCAAACATGACGCCGATCTTCATGCGAATCTGGTTGATAAAGATCACCATGGTATTGGAGCGTTTGATGTTGGCGGTGAGTTTGCGCAGGGCCTGCGACATAAGGCGCGCCTGCAGGCCCATGTGGGAATCGCCCATGTCGCCCTCAATCTCGGCCTTCGGCGTCAATGCAGCCACGGAGTCAACTATCACCACATCAACAGCACCGGAACGGACCAGCATGTCGACAATCTCCAGCGCCTGTTCGCCGGTATCGGGCTGGGAGAGCAGCAGATCATCAACATTGACGCCAAGCTTGGCGGCATAACTAAGATCAAGTGCATGTTCGGCATCAATAAAAGCCGCGGTACCACCGAGCTTCTGCGCCTCGGCAATCACTTGCAGTGTCAAGGTTGTTTTACCGGATGATTCCGGGCCGTAGATTTCGATAACACGACCACGGGGCAGCCCACCGACACCAAGCGCAATATCGAGACCAAGCGAACCGGTTGAAATCACCTCGATGTCACGCACCGCACCCTCATCGCCCATGCGCATGATGGAGCCCTTACCAAACTGGCGCTCGATCTGGGTCAGCGCCGCACTCAACGCCTTACGCTTGTTGTCATCCATTGGGATTCCCCTGTTAACTGGCGTGAAATATCCGATCCAGCCACTGGCCGGATCAACTGGCGGGCATTATCACATAGATAGTTAGGGAGGGGCTAGGCCACCTGCTCCAGGCGATCCCGCCGTTCTGACGTCACGTCACCTCATCTGCAAATCATCAACAAATAGAGCCGCTGTCCTTCGATAGCCTCACTCATCCTCCAGCAACTCAAACAGGCCATTGAGCGCGGCGATTACCGCCCGCTTCCGCACCTCTTGACGATCACCTGACAGTTGGATCCGCCGCGTGACAATAGGCTGGAATTGCAGCCCCCAGGCGAGACAGACCGTGCCGACCGGCTTCGCCAGCGAACCGCCATCAGGGCCAGCGATACCGCTGATGGCCAGCGCCACCTGG